>NZ_CAKKMM010000169.1:0-8132 GCF_918698205.1 Microbacterium sp. Bi128
AAGCAACCCGACGATCCCCGTCGAGCCGACGACCGGCCATGCCGCGCCGCTGAGATTGCCGACGAGCCACGTGAACGCCACGCTGACGTCGCGCAGGTCCGACACGGTGAGCAGGTAGCCGGTGACGGCCGATGCGAGCGCGGACACGCCCACGCCCACGAGCACCAGCCGCATGGCGTGGATGCCACGTCGCCACGCGAGGGCACCGATGAGGGCCGCCGACGCGACGCCACCGATCACGACGAACCCCGTCAGTGTCAGACCACTCACGGTAAGGGTCAGCACGGCGAACACCCCGACGGCACCCGCCGAGGCGGTCACACCGAGGACATCGGGGCTGGCCAGCGGATTGCGCAGCACGACCTGGAAGACCGCACCGGCGAGCCCGAGCGCGGCACCCACCACCACCGCTGCGGTGGCACGCGGCATCCTCACGTCCCACACCACGTAGGTCGCGATCCGGCTGCCCGTGCCGGTGAGAGCGCTCCACACCTCGGCAGGGGTCAAAGCCGCAGCACCGAGGGACAGCGCCACCACGGTCAGCGCCGCGACCAGGGCCAGGCCTCCGGCGACCACGAGAGCGATGCGACGCCTCTCGGCGCGCCGCAGGCGCGCCGTCACGGCGGTCACAGGCCCACCATCCTCATACGTCGCACGATGGCGATGAAGACCGGAGCGCCCACCACGGCCACCACGACACCGACCTGCACCTCACCCGGCCGAGCGACGACGCGCGCGACAACGTCTGCGGCAACGAGGAACGCCGCGCCCACAGGCGCGGAGAACGCCAGGATCCAGCGATAGTCGACCCCCGCAAGCATCCGCACGACGTGCGGCACGACGAGCCCCACGAACGCGATGGGACCGGCTACGGCGGTCGCGCCGCCCGCCAGGGCCACGACGATCAGGGCCGCCACCAGCCGCGCACGTCCGACGCGCATCCCCAGACCCGCGGCGGTGTCGTCGCCGAGAGCGAACAGGTTCAGCATTCGGCCTGAGGCGAGCCCCGCCAGCAGCGCGACGACCAGCACCGGCAGCACCGGGAGCAGCACGTCGAGCCCGCGGCCCGCGAGCGCGCCCACCTGCCAGAACCGCAGCGCATCGAGGGCGTCCTGCCGGATGAGGAGGACCGCCGAGACCAGGCCCGCCAACGCAGCGCTGAGCGCGGCGCCGGCGAGTGAGAGCTTGGCCGGTGTCGCCCCCTCCCGACCGCCGGAGGACACCGCCCAGACGACGGCGGCGGCGAGAGCGCCACCGACCCACGCGAACCACATGTACTGGACCGAACCGACCGCCCCGAACACGGTGATGCCGACCACCACCGCCAGAGCGGCTCCCTGATTCACGCCCAGGATGCCGGGATCGGCCAGCGGATTGCGCGTCACGCCCTGGGCGACCGCTCCCGCGATGCCCAGGGCCGCCCCGACCAGGAGGCCGGCCACGGTGCGGGGGACGCGCTTCTCGACGACCGCGATGTGCTCGGGGTTGCCGGGGTCGTAGTGTGCCAGCGCCGTCCAGACCGTCTCGGGCCGGATGTCGGCCGAGCCCACTGCGACACCGAGCACCGTGACGACGACAAGCACGCCGATGACGATCCCGGCACCGACGAGACGGCGGTGGGCGAGGTCGACGCGGGCGCGGCGGGCAGCGGGAACGACGTCAGCCGACACGCGCGGCGACGGCGGCGAGCTGCGGGACATACCGGTCGAGCATCCACGGGATCGACAGCGCGGTGGGCGCGCTCGAGGCCATCACGAACGATTCGCCGACGATGGGCGCGAACCGTCCGTCCTTCACCTGGGGCATTGCCGCCACGAGCGGGTCGCCGACGAAGGTGTCGGCGGCATCCTGGGTGCCGAAGTAGGCCACGAGCACGTCGGAGCTCAGCGCACCGAGATTCTCGAAGCTCACCTTGTAGAAGTAGCGCGAGGCGTCGGACGCCGGCACGTTCGCCTCGACGCTGGGCGCGACCGTCATGCCGAGTTGTGTGAGCAGCTGCACGCGCGGATCGTTCTCGCGAAAGACGTTGAACGTCTCGGGCTCGTTGTTCGCGCCGTAGACGAAGGTCTTGCCTTCCAGCACGGGGTACTTCCCGGCCAGCGTCGTGATCTCGTCGTTCGTCCGGGAGATGAGCGCCTCGGCGTCGTCGGACAGGCCGAGGGCTTGCCCGACGATCTTCGTCTGATCCTGCCAGGAGGTGGCCCAGGGCTTGTCGGGGTACGCCACCACGGGCGCGATCTTGCTGAGCTCGTCGAACTGCTCCTGCGTCAGTCCGGAGTAGGGCGCCAGGATGACGTCAGGCTTGGCCTGCACGAACTCCTCCACGTTCGGCGTGCTGGTGTCGCCGCCCGAGAGCAGCTGGGGGGTCTGCCCGCCGAGGTCGTCGATGGCGTCCTTGTCCCAAGGGAGCACGCCATCCACCCCGCCATAAGGGAACGCCGGCATGGCCACCGGCACGACGCCGAGCGCGAGCACGGCGTCCTGTGCCGACCAGCCCCACGTAGCGACCCGTTCGGGCTTGGCGTCGATGGCGGTCTGCCCGAGGGCGGAGTCGATGGTCACCGGGAACCCGTCGGTGGACGGGATGGCGGACTCGGCCGCCGACGGCGCCGTACCCGCGCATCCGGCCATGGCGATCACGCCGGTGACGATGAGGGCGGCGGCTCCGAGGACACGAGCGGGGCGGCGCGAGCGCACGAACATGGGACTCCTTCACGCGACAGGACCTCGATGATTCCGAGGTAGGAAAGCCTTACCTTACCTGGATGCGGACCTTACACGTGTCCAACCCGGGGCTGACGACGGCGTCGAAGACGTCGACGAACGGCGCGGAGCGCAGAAACGTCTGCCGGATCAGTCCGCGCTGGAGACGGACTGCACCTTGCCGTCCGACGCGAGGTTGACCAGTAGCACGTCGTCGGTGGCATCCGGATCCAGCGCGTACTCGAGGACGGCGAACGGATCGGTGCCGCCGTGCTCGTCGGCGAGGATCGTCATGCTCATGAGCTGCAACGACTTGATGACGTCGATGTGGGTGTCGCCGGAGGGGTCGCTCAGCAGGTCGTCGAGCTCCTCGCCGAGCGTCGCCTGCTGCTGCAGGATGTACTCGGTCACCTCGCTCGTGCGGTCGTCCAGTTCGTCGACCATGGCGTTCCGCGCGGCGAGGTCGATGGCCTCGAGCGAGGCGATCATCGACGCGGCGACATCGAGCGCGTCGATCGACACGTCGTCCTGATCGGGGGCCGTGAGATCGACGGTCACACTCTGGTCTCCGAACTCCACGTTCTCAGACCAGAAGATCGAGCCGTCGGGGCCTGACTCGAGAAGGCCGAAGAAGTCGTGCTCGATCGCCATGCCCCCATGAAACCAGCCCGAGGGGTCTCGCGGAAGGCGACCCGCCCGCGCGGCCGAGTGCGATAAGGGGATCAGTCGACGAGCGACGCCGCGAAGACGTGCGGAGTGAAGCCGGTGAGGTCGTTGATGCCCTCGCCCTGGCCGAGCAGCTTCACCGGGATGCCGGTGAGTTCCTGGACCGCCAGGACGAAACCGCCCTTCGCGGAACCGTCGAGCTTCGTGAGCACCAGGCCCGTGACGCCGGCGCTGTCGAGGAAGGCCTGGGCCTGCATCAGACCGTTCTGCCCCGTCGTGGCATCCAGGACCAGGAGGACCTCGCTGATCGGCGCCTGCTTCTCGACGACGCGCTTGATCTTGCCGAGCTCGTCCATCAGGCCGCCCTTGGTGTGCAGGCGCCCCGCGGTGTCGATCAGCACGATCTCGGTGCCCGTCTCTTTCGCGTGGGCGACGGTCTGGAAGGCGACGGATGCCGGATCTTGGCCCTCCTGCTGCGGACGCACGATCGTGGCTCCCCCGCGCTCCGCCCACGTGGCGAGCTGATCGACGGCGGCGGCGCGGAACGTGTCGGCGGCCCCCACGACGACGGTGCGACCGTAGCGCTGGAGGAACTTCGCGAACTTGCCGATCGTCGTGGTCTTCCCCACGCCGTTGACTCCGACGACGAGGACCACTGCGGGCCGCTCGGTCAGACGCAGCGTCGTGTCGAACTTCGCGAAGTGCTCCTCGAGGGTCTCGCGCAGCATGCGCTGGAGATCCTTGGGGTCGGTGGTCCGGTATCGCTCGACCTTTTCGCGCAACTCGTCGATCAGTCGCTCGGTGACATCGGGACCGAAATCGGCCGTCAGCAGAGCCGTCTCGAGGTCGTCCCACGTGGTCTCGTCGATCGTGGGTTTGACGAACAGCCCGCGCAGCGCGCGGCCCAGCGACCAGGAGTTCTCAGCCATTGCTTCAGCTTACGGGGGCGGGTTCGGCCGACGCGCGGGCGCGGTCCCCCACGCGCTGCCCGACGACGGCGGAGACGCCGTCCTGCCGCATGGAGACGCCGTACAACGCGTCGGCGATCTCCATCGTGCGCTTCTGGTGGGTGATCACGATGAGCTGGCTGCTCTCGCGCAGCTTCTCGAACACCCCGAGGAGCCGGCCGAGATTGGCGTCGTCCAGCGCCGCCTCGACCTCGTCGAGGATGTAGAAGGGGCTCGGACGCGCCGTGAAGATCGCGGTCAGGAACGCCACCGCCGCGAGCGAACGTTCGCCGCCGGAGAGCAGCGACAGGCGCTCGATCTTCTTGCCGACCGGGCGCACGGCGACCTCGATCCCCGTCGTCAGGGGATGGTCGGGATCGGTCAGCGCGATGCTGCCCGTGCCGCCCGGAAAGAGGATCGGGAAGATCTCGCCGAACGCGACACGGGTGTCCTCGAACGCGGCCACGAAGATCGTCTGCATCCGTTCGTCGAGGTCGGCGATGATCGTCTGCAGGTCGGCGCGTGTCTGTTGGAGGTCGGCGAGCTGCTCGGTCAGGAACGCGTGCCGCTGCTCCAGCGCCGCGAATTCTTCGAGGGCGAGCGGGTTCACGCGCCCGAGCTGGGCGAGCTTGCGTTCGGCATCCTGGAGCCGACGCTTCTCGGACGCGCGGTCGAAGGGCACGGTCTCGTCGCCATCGCCAGCCGGAACCGGCTGATCGGGACCATATTCCGAAACCAGAATGTCCTCGTCGAGGGCGAGTTCGGAGTTCACGCGCTCGAGCAGGCTCGTAACGTGGAGCCGTTTCTCGTGCATCTGCAGTTCCAGACCGTGCACGTTCTCGGTCAGACGTGCCAGGCGCTCCCGCACCGCCGTCTCCTCGCTGCGGGCCCGCGCGAGGTCCGCGGTCACCGCGGACCGGGCCGACTCGGCGGTGGCCAGTTCGACGCGAGCCTGGCTGACCGACCGATCGACGGAGTCGAGGAGCGCGGGCAACGCCGCGGACACCTCGGCGGCGATCTCGCGTTGGGCGCGCCGGATCACAGCGCGTCGCGCCGCGGCGTCCGCGGCCGCCCGCTCGCGTTCGCGTTGCTGCTCGAGCTGAACGATCCGCGCCTCTCCCGCTCGCACGCGTTCGCGCAGCGTCTCGATGTCGAGTCGCGCGCGCATCTCGTTCTCCCGCGCGGACTCGAGCTCGGTGAGCATCCCCTCGCGCGCCGACGCGTCGAGCAGGGGGCGCGGCATCTCGAGGGCGCGGGCGAGCGCCTCGTCGGCGATCCGCGCGGTCTCCTCGGCGTCGGACACCGCGGCTTGCGCTTGCGCCAGACCCGCCTCCAGGCGCTCGCACTCGGCGACCGCGGCCTCGTGGCGGACCGTGACGCGGTTGAGCTTCTCGGCGTGCGCGGCGAGGGCGGCATCGTGAGCGCGCAGCGTCGCGAGCGTCTCCTTCGTGCGCGCACGCGCCTCCGTCAGGGATTGCTGGGCTTCCGCCAGCGCCTCCCGCAGGGAATCGGCGACCACGACGATCTCGTCCAACCGCTCGGCCGCCGCGTCCCGTTCCGCCGCGAGCTCCAGACGCGATCGGCCCGAGCCCGACCCGGCGCGCAGCGTGCGGGAGGTCAGCACCGCGCCGTCGCGCGTGACCACGACCGTCCCCGCCGGACTGTCGGCCAGGGTGGCGCGGACACGCTCCGCCGCCGCGAGATCGTCGACGATGATCACGCCCGACAGGATGCCGCGCACTCCCGCCGGCGCCGAGACGACGTCGACCGCCCGCACCCCGCCGTCCAGCGAGACGCCGGAGTCGGCATGCGGGGCATCCGCGATCGCGATCTCGACCACTCCGAGGTCGCCCTCGCGCGCCGCCCGCGCCGCCGAGAACGCCGCGGCAGCGTCATCGACGGCGTGGAGGCGCTCGCGCAACGCCGCGACCTCCGTCTCAGTGTCGTTGGTCTCGCGCTGTGCGCGCTCGTACGCGGCAGCGTGTTCGGCCGTCGATTCCTCGGGCGTGACGTCGGGGTCGAGCGCGGAGCGCGCTTCCTCCGCCTCGGCGCGGCGCTCGAGCGCGGCATCCAGGGCTCGCTGCTGCCGCTCGACCGCACCGCGCACGGCGGCCAACCCGGAGGCCGCTGCCTCCGCCGAGCCGCGGAGCGCGGTGAGCTTCATATCGTGCGCGGAGACGAGAGCGCTCTGCGCGGCGATGTCGGCGTCGAGCGCGTCGAGCTCGGCGCGCGCCCGGGCGACACCGCGCGCCGCGTCCGCCGCGGCATCCTGTGCGTCGCCCAACCCGCCCGCGATGTCATCGATCTCGGCCCGGACGTCGTCGATGGTCGACTGGCTCACGGTGGGAGCCTGCGACGACGCGTCGAGGTCGTCGTCGGCCAGCAGCGTGAGGCGTTGCCCCGCCAGGGTGTACAGCCCGCGCAGGCGCTCCTGCACCTGTTCGAGCGAGAACGCGGCGCGGCGAGCCCGATCCACGGCCTCGGACCGCTGTTCCTCTTCGAGGCGCTCGACGCGCTGACGCACGCCGTCCGCCTGGTCCTGCAGCATGAGGCGCTCGGTATGCCGCTCGCTCTCGGCCGCGGCCGCATCGGCGAGCTCGCGGCGCAACCGCACGAGCTCGTCGGCGAACAGGCGCGCCTTCGCATCGCGCACGACAGCGGCGATCGTCGCGGCCTCGCGGGCGATCTCGGCCTGTTTACCGAGGGGCTTGAGCTGCCGGCGCAGCTCTCCGGCGAGGTCGCTCAGCCGCGTGAGGTTGGTCTCCATGGCTTCGAGCTTGCGAACGGTCTTCTCTTTGCGGCGGCGGTGCTTGAGGATGCCCGCGGCCTCCTCGATGAACCCGCGCCGCTCCTCGGCCGAGGCCTGCAACACCGTGTCGAGGCGCCCCTGCCCGATGATCACGTGCATCTCTCGGCCGAGACCCGAGTCGCTGAGCAACTCCTGCACGTCGAGCAGACGGCACGTCTGCCCGTTGATCGCGTACTCGCTCGCACCGGTGCGGAACAGCGTGCGGCTGATCGTGACCTCGCTGTAGTCGATCGGGAGCGCGCCGTCGGCGTTGTCGATCGTCAACTGCACCTCGGCTCGGCCGAGGGGACCGCGGGTCGACGTACCCGCGAAGATGACGTCCTCCATCTTGCCGCCGCGGAGGGTCTTGGCCCCCTGCTCCCCCATCACCCAGGCGAGCGCGTCGACGACATTGGACTTGCCCGAGCCGTTCGGCCCCACGATGCACGTCACCCCGGGTTCGAGCGCGAACGTCGTCGACTGCGCGAAGGACTTGAAGCCCTTGAGCGTGACGCTCTTGAGGTGCATTCCGATGCGCCTTCCCGACCCGGTGTACTGAGCGATCACGGTACCGGACGCCTCCCCGGCAGCCGCGACGCCAGGCCGCAGATGCGCCCACGACCCGCCCGGACGACGCGCCTTTCTGGAAGGTCGCTTGACATTCGCTGAATCCCTTCGCTAGCGTCGGGGGTCGCAACCGACGTCGAAAGGAGGTCACCCCCATGATTCGCAACACCACCGGCTTCATCGCCGTTCCCGTGCTGTCCCCATCCCCGCGCGGAGTGACCACCGCCGTCGGCATGTCTGCTCGCCAGGCGTGACCTCGCCGCGTTGAGACGTTCGACCGTCTCCGCTCCCGCGACGCCGTCCGATCATCGGATGCCGCGCGCCCGGGTCCTCTGAGACCTGCCCGCCCCGTGTCGGTCCTTCGCCGCACCTGGCCTCTTCTCTCGCTCTTCCTCATCGGAGCCTCCGCATGAACACCTCACTCACGCGCGCGCCGCAGCACGCGGCATCCGCGCCCACCC
>NZ_CAKKMM010000170.1:0-8067 GCF_918698205.1 Microbacterium sp. Bi128
CTGGCCACCTCGACGTTCGAGTACCTGCCCGGCATCCCGATCCACCGCTCGACCGACTTCGTCACGTGGGAGCTCATCGGTCACGTCGCGACGCGCCCGGGTCAGCTCGGCGTCGACGAGGTGCGCACCGCCGGCGGCGCGTGGGCGCCGACCCTACGACACCGCGACGGGGTCTTCCACCTGGTCGTGACGGATGCCATGGGTCGGGGCATGCTCCACTTCACCGCGACCGATCCGGCCGGGCCGTGGAGCGACGGCGACCTCATCGTCGACAGGGACGGCCGTGCCTCGCTCGACGGCATCGACCCGGACATCGCGTGGGATGCCGACGGCACCGTCATCGTGACCTACTCCGGTCTGGTGCTCGGCGGCCCGGATGCCGGTCGCCATCTCGGCATCCTGCAGGCACGCGTCGACCTGGACACGCACCGCGCGCTCGAGGAGCCGCGGTCGCTGTGGTCGGGCACCGGGGGTCAGTTCCCCGAGGCGCCGCACCTGTACGAGATCGACGGGCGCTGGTATCTGCTCATCGCCGAGGGCGGCACCGAGCGCGGGCACGGCGTCTCGATCGCCCGCGCCGATCGCCCCGAGGGACCGTTCGAGACGGGACCGGCCAACCCGCTCGTCTCGGCACGTTCCACGATCCGTCCGGTCCAGAACACCGGACACGGCGATCTCGTCATCGGTCCCGACGGCGAGTGGCTGTGCGTCCTGCTGGGGGTCCGTCCGCGCAGCATGACGCGCGCGTTCTCGGCCCTCGGCCGCGAGACGTTCGTCACCCCCGTGCACTGCCACGAGGACGGCTGGCCGACGATGGAACCGGTGGCGCTGAACGCGGGCCCCGGCACCCGCGTGGAGGTGGCCTTCGCCGCGGACGCACCGCTGGACGGCGAGTGGATCACGCCCCGGCGTCTGCCCACCGAGCTCGCGGACCTGACCTCGCGGCCCGGGTGGCTCGTCCTCCGCTCCGACGGATCGACGCTCGACGACCCGCGCCCCGTGTTCGTCGGCCGCCGACAGGAGCACCTGACCCAGACCACGTCGGTCGCCGTCGACTGCACCGCGGGCGTGGGCGGCCTCGCCTGCCGCTACGACGAGAACTTCCACGTCGAGATCGAAGCGGGGGCCGGGCGCGTCGTGGCGCGCGCGGTGGTCGCCGGCCTCGTGCAGGAGTGGGACGCCCCGATCGACGCGGACGTCGTGACCCTGCACATCTCGTCGGAGCGTCCCGTCTCCGAGGGAGGGTTCGCGCGCACCAGCGACGTCTTCCGCCTCGCCGCCGAGGTCGACGGCCGGCGCATCGAGCTCGCCGAGGTCGACGGGCGATTCCTCTCGTCCGAGACGGCCGAGTCCTTCACGGGCCGCGTCGTGGGCGTGTACGTCCGCGCCGGACGTGTGGATGCCACGAGCTGGATCGCCGAGGGGCACGACGAGTGAGCGTCACCGAGGTGATCGTGCGGGCCGAGCTGCGCGAGGACACCGCCTTCGTCGCGACGGCCCGACCCCGACTGTCGTGGCGCGTGCGGACCGAGACACGGGACTGGCGGCAGGCCGGGGCGGAAGTGACCGACGGGAGGGACACCGTCACGCTGGACGGCGACGCGTCCGTCCTCGTGGCGTGGCCGTTCGCCCCCATGGCGCCCGGCGAGGTCCGGTCGGTGCGGGTGCGCGTGACCGACACCGCGGGCGGCGCGAGCGACTGGAGCGCCCCGCTCGAGGTGGCCGCGGGATTCCTCGGCGAGGGCGAATGGGTGGCCGAGCCGATCGGTCTCGCCTCGCCCGAGGCCGAGGCGCAGCCGGCACTGGTGCGGACGGTGTTCCACCTGGACCGCCCCGTGCGCCGTGCCCTGCTGTTCTGGACGGCGCTCGGCGTCGCCGAACCCGAGCTCAACGGCTCCCGGGTGAGCGACGACGTCCTCTCCCCCGGCTGGACGGCGTACCGCGACCGCCTCGTGCACGAGACGGTCGATGTCACCGCGCACCTCACCCCGGGCGAGAACGTCCTGGGGGCGGCGATCGCAGGGGCCTGGTACACCGAAAAGTACGGCTTCTTCGTCTTCACGGATCGCGTGTACGGCGGCCAGCCGGCGTTCCTCGCGCAGTTGCGCGTGACCTACGACGACGGCACCACCGAGACCCTCGCCGCGACGGGACCCGAGTGGGAGGCCTCGACCGGAGGGTGCGTCCGGGCGAGCGGCATCTACGCCGGCGAGCATCAGGACCTGCGCCGCGCCGGCGAGACCGCGACGACGCCGGCTGACGGCGTGACCTGGATGCCGGCCCGGATCGGGGCCGTCGCCCGCCCCGGCTACGCGTCGGTACCCGTGCCCGAGGCCCGCATCGCTCCTCCCGTGCGCCGCATCGAGTCCTTGCCCGTGGCCGCGCGCCTGCGGACGCCCTCGGGCGGCACCGTCCTCGACTTCGGACAGAACCTCGTCGGACGCCTGCGCGTGCGCGTGCGCGGAGCTGCCGGCACGCGCGTGAGCATCCGGCACGCCGAAGTGCTCGACGACGGCGAGCTGGCGCTCCGCCCGTTGCGCAACGCCCGGGCCGAGGCATCCTTCGACCTCTCCGGCGACGAGGACGTGCTCGAGAGCCGCTTCACGTTCTACGGCTTCCGGTATGCGCAGATCGAGGGCGTCGAGGTCGCCGACGACGACGTCGAGGCCGTCGTCCTGCACAGCGACCTGGTGCGGACGGGGTGGTTCTCGTCCTCGCACGGGCTCCTGGACCGTCTGCACGAGAACGTTGTGTGGGGCATGCGGGGGAACTTCTTGTCGATCCCGACCGACTGCCCCCAGCGCGACGAGCGCCTGGGCTGGACGGGCGACCTGCAGGTCTTCGCGCCCACAGCGAGTTTCCTGTACGACAGCGTCGGGTTCCTCACGTCGTGGCTGCGCGACCTCGCCCACGAACAGGAGCGCCAGGACGGCGTCGTCCCCGTCGTCATCCCGGCCGCCCTCCCGTCCTTCGCGGGAGGTGGCCCCGTCGCCGCCTGGGGAGACGCGGCCACGGTCGTGCCGAGCGTCCTGCACGAGCGATTCGGCGACCGCGAGGTGCTCGCCGCCCAGTACCCGAGCATGCGCGCCTGGGTCGAGGCCGTCCGCCGCGACGCCGGGGAGAGCGGCTTGTGGGCCGGACGCATGCAGCTCGGCGACTGGCTCGATGCGTCGGCTCCACCGGACAAACCGGGACGGGCGAAGGTCGACGCCGACATCGTCGCGACGGCCTCCTTCGCCCGATCGCTGCGGCTCGTCGCCGAGGCCGCCGAGATCCTCGGGCGCCACGAGGATGCCGCCCTCTACGGCGACCTGGCCGAACGCAGCCGCCGAGCCTTCGTGTCCGAGTACGTCACCCCCGCCGGGCGCATGATGAGCGACGCCCCCACGGCGTACGCGCTCGCCCTGCGGTTCGACCTCGTCCGCGACGTGCCGACGCGTCGCGCGCTGGCCGACCGCCTCGCCGCGCTCGTGCGCGAGGGCGGGTACCGCATCGGCACCGGCTTCGTGGGCACTCCGCTCGTCACGGACGCCCTGAGCGACGGCGGACACCTCGCCGCGGCGGAGCGTCTGCTGCTGCAGACCGAGTGCCCGTCCTGGCTCTACCCGGTGACGATGGGGGCGACGACGGTGTGGGAGCGCTGGGACAGCCTGCTGCCGGACGGCTCGGTGAACCCCGGCGAGATGACGTCGTTCAACCACTACGCGCTGGGCGCGGTCGCCGACTGGCTGCACCGGACCGTCGCTGGCCTCGCGCCGGCGGCACCGGGGTACCGCCGCCTGCGGATCGCCCCGCGTCCTCTCGCGGCGTTGGACCACGCCTCGGCACGACACGAGACGCCGTACGGCGCGGCCGAGGTCGCCTGGCGACGCGAGGGGAACGTCGTCCGGGTCACCGCCGTGGTGCCCCCGAACACGACCGCCGACGTCGATCTCCCCGGCATCCCGAACGGACCGTCGTGCTGCCGGCGGCATCCCCTCGTCCCCCGCTCCCGGGGCTGGAGGCGTCGCTCGCGGACGTCATGGACGACCCGCGCGCGTACGCGGCGCTCCTCGAGGCGCTGAGCGAGGCCGCCCCCGAGCGGGTCGACACCGTCCGCGGCGAAACCGTCTGGGGAGCGGGCCGGCCGCTCTCCAGCGCCCTGATGTTCACTCCCCCCGACGTGCTCGCCCGCGTGGATCGCGCCGTCCGCGACGCCACCGGCGCCGTCTGACCCCGAATCGAGGACCCTCATGTTCGACCGCCGCTCCCTCTTCGGCGATGCCCTCGACCACCCCGGCGCCCGGGCCGTGCTCGAGCGCTTCCTGCCCGGCGTCGCCGCTTCCCCCATGGCGACGCAGTTCCGCGGCGGCCGCCTCGGCCAGCTCGTCGCGATCGTGCCGAGCCTGCAGGACCCGGAGCATCGGGCGGCGTTCTGGGAGGCGCTCGCCGAGATCGGTGACGGCGACGTGCGCCCGCCGTACGCGCCGGCGATCGCCCCCTCGGCCACCTACGAGGGCGCCGAGGTCGCCCGCGCCTCCGCACGCGTGCGACCGACGCCGGCGACGACACGGTGGGGCCTCATCGAGGTCCGCGTCGACGGCCCCTCGCACGGCAACCCCTTCGTCGACGTGGACGCCCACGCGACCTTCCGCCGCCCCGATGGCTCCACGGCGCGCGTCGGCGGGTTCTACGACGGCGACGGCGAGTGGGTCTTCCGCGCGCTGGCGGACACCGAGGGCGAGTGGACGTTCGAGACGGATGCCACGACCCGGTCCCTCGACGGACTGACCGGATCTGCCCACGTGGGGCCGGCGGCATCCGGGGCCCACGGTCCGGTCCGCGTCGACGGCTTCCATTTCCGGCACGCGGACGGCACGCGGCACCGCCCGCTCGGAACCACCGCGTACGCGTGGACCCACCAGCCCGACGCCCTGCAGGAGCAGACGCTCGCCACGCTCACGGACGGACCGTTCCGCAAACTCCGCATGTGCGTGTTCCCGAAGTCGTACCTGTTCAACGCCAACGAGCCCGAGGACTTCGTCTTTCCGGGGTCGCTGACGGAGGGCTTCGACCTCGAGCGCTTCGACCCCGCCCACTTCCGCCGACTCGAACGGCGCCTCGCTCAGCTCGCCGAGCGGGACATCGAGGCCGACCTCATCCTGTTCCACGCCTACGACCGCTGGGGCTTCGCCGATCTCGGACCCGCCGTCGACGACCGCTACGTGCGCTACGTCGTCCGGCGACTGGCCGCATTCTCGAACGTGTGGTGGTCGCTGGCCAACGAGTACGACCTCGTGTGGGGGAAGGACGAGGACGACTGGGAGCGCATCGCCGCGATCGTCGGCGAAGAGGATCCGTTCGCCCACTTGATCTCGATCCACAACTGCCGCCCGTTCTACGACTACTCCCGACCGTGGATCACCCATGCCAGCGTGCAGCGCGTCGACGTGTACCGCACCGCGGAGAACACCGACGAGTGGCGCGAACGGTGGGGGAAGCCGGTCGTCATCGACGAGTGCGCCTACGAGGGCGACATCGACCAGGGGTGGGGCAACATCACCGGCGAAGAGATGACGCGCCGGTTCTGGGAAGCGGCCGTGCGCGGCGGGTACGTCGGTCACGGCGAGACCTATCTTCCCGCGCCCGTCGGCGAGGCGATCATGCCCGCGACGGCGGGAGACGACGACGAGGTGCTGTGGTGGGCCAAGGGCGGCGTCCTGCACGGGTCCTCCCCCGCCCGCATCGGCTTTCTCGAGCGCATCCTCGACGAGATCCCCGACGGCGTGCTGGACCCGGCCCCCTCGGACTGGGACGTCCCGTGGGCGCAGTCGAAGGACGGCTCGGTGCGCGTGGCCTACTTCGGCTTCAACCGTCCGCGCTTCCGCACCGTGCTGCTCGGCGAGGGCGAGTGGAAGGTCGAGGTCGTCGACACCTGGAACATGACGGTCGAGGCGGTACCCGGCACACACCGGGGTACCGTGCGCGTCGACCTGCCGGGACGGCAGTTCCTCGCTCTGCGCGTCACACGCGTCACGACGGGGGACCGGCCATAGCCCATCGCGTTCGTCGACGTAAAGCCCAATCCGAATCTCCCATCGTCTCCGAAGATGAATGCGAGGCGGCCGAACGGTCGCTGTCAGAACTCTGGGAGGTTCATCATGAGCTCGTCACCGAACCGCATCGTCGCCACCGTCTTCGGCGCCGTCTATCTGCTCGTCGGTCTGCTCGGCTTCGCCGTGACCGGCGGCGTCGGCTTCATCGCCACCGAGGGTGGGCTGCTGCTCGGCATCTTTGAGGTGAACCCGCTGCACAACATCGCGCACCTCCTGATCGGTGCCGCGCTACTGATCGCCGGCCTCGCGAACGCGCGCGCCGCCAAGGGCGTCAACACCACCGTCGGCGCCGTGTACCTGCTGCTGGGCATCATCGGCTTCTTCCTGGTGGGCACCGCCGCCAACATCCTCGCGCTGAACACGGCCGACCACTTCCTGCACCTCGCCAGCGCGGTCGTGCTGCTGGGTGTCGGCCTCGGCACCGAGCGCAACGTCCCCCGCACCGCGGCGGTCTGATCGTGAACGCTGCGACCTTCGTCCGGTCGTGGCCCTCCGTGTCCGCATGGGGGGCCGGGCTCATCGTGGCCTCCCTCGGTGCGGGCGCGATCGTCGGGCCCGGCTCCGGGGTCGCCTCGCGCGGCCTCGGAGCGGGGTTGGTCGTCCTGGGTGTGGCCTCGCTCGTCTGGGGCGGCGCCGTCCTGGCCCTGGGGCGACTCGTCGCACCCCGGGCCGCCCTCGCGGGAGTGCTGATCGCGCTGGTCGCCACGTCCGCCCTGATGTTCGTCCTCCCCGCGCACACGAGCGTGCTCGCCGTCGCTGCGGCCATGCTTCTGCTGGTCGTCGTTGGGGGCGCCGCTGCCGTGCACCTGCGCCGACGGGGCCGCTCCGCGGACTCCCCGCGTACCGCGCAGCCGATGAGCGTGGTCGGTCTTCTCGTGGCTGCCTCGGTCATCGCGGTGGTCGTCACCCCCGCCCTGGGCGCCGCGCAGAACGCGGTGCTGCTGCGCGACGACGGATCGGTCCCCGTCATCAGCCACGAGGGTCACTGATCCGGCCCCACCCCTCCCGCGTGATGGCACGCTGGAGGGGTGACGTCTCCTCCCCCGGTCCCGCCGCACGTCGCCCGATTGCGCGCGCGGCTCCTCACCGCTCTCGCGGGTGACCCGACCGGGATGGCCCCCTACGTCCGCGCGATCGCCGAGGGCGACGACGCGGGGTACTTCGTCGAGAACGGTCCCGCGTGGACCGTTCATGCCGGGATGGGGACCCTGGTGGCCGGCATCCGGGCTCTCCTGCTCCAGGCCCTGCACCCGGGGGCTCTGGCCGGGGTCCACGACTTCTCGCGCTACCGCGAGGATCCCATCGGCCGCCTCACCGGCACCGTGCGCTGGGTCATCACGCTCACGTATGGATCGACCACCCAAGCGGATGCCGAGACCGCCCGCGTCGGGCGTTTCCACCGCCGCGTCCAGGGCACGTACGTCGCCGGGGACGGCGGGGAGCGCGGCTACACCGCCGAAGACCGCGACCTCGTGCGCTGGGTGCACCTGGCCTTCACCGACGCGTTCCTGTCGAGCCACCAGGCCTACGGCGGGACGATCCCCGGCGGCCCTGATGCCTACGTCGCCGACTGGGCCACGGCCGGTCGCCTCATGCACATCCCCGATCCCCCGCTCACCGAGGCCGCGCTCCGCGGCGAACTCGACGGGTTCCTCGACCGCGGCGAGCTGCGCCGCGACGAGCGGGTCGACGACGTCGTGCGGTTCTTGAAGAAGCCGCCGTTCACGGGCCTCATGGGCATCGCCTACCGCGTGCTCTTCGCGGCGGCCGTGGCGACGATCCCCCCGCGCCTGCGCCGGATGCTCGGGGTGCGCCGGTCGTGGCTGCCGGTGAAGACCGCGCCCCGCCTCATCCTGCGGGTCACCGAGCGCGCGCTCGGCTCGGGCCCGCGCGCCCAGGACATGGCCCGGCTCCGACTGCGCCGGCTCGGGCTGTAGCCGGCTCGGGCTGTAGCCGCCGCCCCGCCCGGCAC
>NZ_CAKKMM010000171.1:0-8062 GCF_918698205.1 Microbacterium sp. Bi128
GTTTCGCCGAGACTGCATCCGACTGACATCTCCACTGCAGGCTGCAGTGGGTTTGTCAGGCAGGTGCAGTCTCGGTGGTCCGGAGCCACACAGCGGCGACCGGATGCGGCGCTACCGCGACCGGATGCCGCGTTACCGCGACCGGGTGCCGCGTTACCGCGACCGGGTGCCGCGCTACCGCGACCGGGTGCCGCGCTACCGCGACCGCGCTACCGCGCTAGCATTCCGCGCTACCGCGACCGGATGCCGCGCTACCGCGACCGCGCGACCGCGACCGCGCGACCGCGCTACCGCGCTACGACGTGAAGACGATCGTGTGGTTGCCGTGGCGGATGATGCGGTCCTCGGCGTGCCAGAGCACCGCGCGCGAGAGCACCTGGCGCTCGACGTCGGCGCCGCGGCGCGCGAGCTCGGCGGCCGAATCGGCGTGCGTGACGCGGATCGTGTCCTGCTCGATGATCGGACCCTCGTCGAGGTCGCTCGTGACGTAGTGCGAGGTCGCGCCGATGAGCTTCACGCCGCGCTCCTTCGCCTTCTTGTACGGCTCGGCGCCGATGAAGGCCGGCAGGAACGAGTGGTGGATGTTGATCACCGGCACCCCGATCTTGTCGAGGAAGTCGGGGGAGAGGATCTGCATGTAGCGCGCGAGCACGATGAAGTCGACGTTGCCGACCAGCAGCTCGAGGATGCGGGCCTCGGATGCCGACTTGTCGGGGCCGGGCGTGGAGGGGACGTGGAAGAACGGGACGCCGAAGGAGCGGACGTCCTCGGCTGAGGTGGTGTGGTTGGACACGACCATCGGGATGCTCACCGGCAGATCGCCGCGGCGATGACGCCACAGCAGGTCGAGCAGGCAGTGGTCCTGCTTGGAGGCCAGGATCGCCATGCGCTTGGGGGTGGCCAGGTCGGTCAGCTTCCACTCGAGTTCGAAGCCGTCGCGGAGCGTGCGATGCAGATCGGCCTGGATCTCGGGCAGGGATGCCGCGAGGTCGGGGCGGTGGAACACGACCCGTTGGAAGTACGCCCCGCCGCGCGTGCCGTCGGAGTACTGGTCGAACGCCACGATGTTGCCGCCCTGACGGGCGATGAGAGCCGAGACCGCGGCGATGATGCCGGGGGTGTCGCTGCCGTGGACGATGAGGCAGGCGTGATCGGGCTGCAGATGGGGACTCGCGGAGACCATCGCACCATTCTGCCGTGCGCGGGAGGCCCCGTCGGACACGCGCGCGGGCCGAGTCGGGGCGCCGGACGTGGCCCCGGGGTCACGCCTGGCGCCCCGGGCCCACGCGCGGCCAGGTTCCGTGCCCGGATGCGCCCGGCCCCGGTGCCACGCGCAGCGCCCCGGGACCTCGGTCCCACACGGCGCCCGACCGAGGCCTATAGCCGGACGACGAGCTTGGATGCCGAGACTCCCGCGCGCTGACGGTCGAGGGCGCCCTGGATGTCGGCGAGGCCCTCACCCACGACGAGCGGCTCGGGCATCGGCCGGAGGCTCCCGTCGGCGAGCGCGCGCGGGATGACTCCGCCCCACAGCGCCGGTCCGACCTCGTCGTCGCGGAGGCTGCTGCCCCACACGAAACCCGCGTGGATGCCGGCGCGCCGGGCGCGAAGGGTCGATCGGGCCGTGGCCAGCCCGATGCGGCCGAAGACCGGGAGCATCGCGGGAAACAGTCGTCGTCGCCCGACCAGGTCGGCCAGCGACACGGGCGTGCTCGCCATGGCCAGCCGCGTGGCACCGGTACGGCGCAGGACGTCGATGCACGCGTCGGTCGACCCCGCGCCCAGTGCGACGGCTCCTCTCACGGGGCGATCCCCGATCGCGGCGACGAGATCGCCGACGGCGTTCGCGGAGCCGTAGTCGACGACCGCGTCGGCGCCGAGCGACTGTACGAGCGCCGCGTTGCGCGGTGAAGCGGTGCTGACGACGTTGTACCCGGCGGCGCGCGCCAGTTGGATCGCGTTCATTCCGACGCTGGTCGATCCGCCCCACACCACAACCACGCCCCCGTCCCCCCTGGGCGTGCCGTCGATCGGCATCCGGAGTCCGAGGTGGCCGGGCTGGAAGAGCGCGCAGGCGGCGGTAGATACGCCGAGGGGAAAGACCGCGGCCTCCTCGTCGGATAGTGCGTCGGGCGTCGGCGCGGCGAGCCGTTCGAGCAAGACGGTGTACTCCTGGAACGCGCCTTCGCGCAGCGGATCGCGCCTGCGGTCGGTCCCGGTCGCGAGACCGAACACGCGCTGTCCGACGCGGAACCGTGTGACGCCGGACCCCACCGCGACGACTTCCCCAGCCACGTCCGATCCGAGGACCGCGGGGGTCCGCAGCCACCGATAAGTGACGCGGCTGGTGCCCTGGACGACCCAGTCGACGGGGTTGATCGCGACGGCGCGGACGCGCACGACGATCTCCTCGGTTGCGGGTTGCGGAATGTCCGCGGTGATCACCTCGAGCTGTGCGCGCGGGGTGGGGAGCACGGCGGCGGTCTGGACGGGCATGGATGCCTCTCGGTCGTGATGACACTTGGTGTCTTCACGGTACCGCAGATGATGACACTGCGAGTCATCACCTAGGATTGTCGTCATGGCGAGGTGGGCACCGGACACGCGGGAGCGGCTCCGTGCCGCGGCGCTGGAGCTCTTCGCGGAACGCGGATTCGACGCCACCACGGTGCCCGACATCGTCGAGCGCGCGGGCGTGACCCGGCGCACGTTCTTCCGCCACTTCAGCGACAAGCGCGAGGTCTTCTTCGGTGACGACGAGATTCCCGCGCTCGCCGGCGCGATCGTCGCCGCCGCGCCCGCGGGGGCGTCCCCGTTCTCGATCGCGTGGCGGGGGTTCCACATGCTCGCCGGGGAACGGTTCGAACCCCGGCGCGCGCAGATGGAGGCCGCGCGGCGTTTCATCCGGTCCGAGCCGTCCCTCCGAGAGCGCGACCTGCAGAAGCAGGTCGACCTCCGCGATGCGCTGCGTGAGGGGTACGTCGCCCGCGGCGTCGATCCCTTCACCGCGCGCGTGGTCGCGGGTGTGGCGGTGGAGCTGCTGCAGATCGCGCTCGAGCGGTGGCTGGCCGACGACACCGGCACCCCGCTCACGCAATACCTGGCCGCGGTCCGCGCCGACATGTCCGACGCGCTCGGCGACGCCTGAGGCGAGCGGCGTCCGGGATCGGGGCACCGTCCGTGGTCCCGGGGTCGACCGCGGCGCCACGGGGCCACCGAACCGCCCTGTCGGACCCACCGTCCCGCCCGGACGGACCCCGCCGACCCGCCGTGTCGGAGCCCGGGGATAGCCTTGTGGATGCCGCCCTCCGTGGCATCCATCCCCCTCGTCGTTCAGGACACCCCGTGATCAGCACCCTCGACCGCCCCGGGTGGCGGACGTGGACGCTGTGGGCGGTCGGGGTGCTCGCCTACGTCGTGTCGATCGTGAACCGCACGTCGCTGTCGGCCGTCGGCGTCGATGCCGCCGTGCGCTTCCACGCCGATGCCTCGGCGCTGTCGATGTTCGCCGTCATCCAGCTCGCCGTCTACGGCGCGATGCAGATCCCGGTGGGGCTGCTCCTCGACCGCTACGGCGCGCGCCCGATGATCGCCCTCGGCATGGTGTTGATGGCCGCGGGCCAGTTGGTCATGGCGTTCGCGGATGCGGTGGGGATCGGCATCCTGGCCCGCGTGCTCATCGGCGCGGGTGACGCCATGATCTTCCCGAGCGTGCTGCGCGTGATCGCGACGTGGTTCCCGGCGCAACGGGCGCCCGTGCTCGTGCAGCTGACCGGGATCATCGGCCAGCTCGGTCAGATCGTCGCCGTCGTGCCGCTCGCCGCCCTCCTGCACGCCACGAGCTGGAGCGTCGCGTTCGGCAGCGTCGCGGGTCTCGCCGTGCTCTTCGCGGTTCTGACCTACGCGATCATCCGCAACCGTCCGCCCGAGCGGCGCGACGATCCCGTCGACACGTCGGTCGACACGCAGACCGGTGCGATCCGGGTCGTGAAGTCCTCCGCCGACCTGCGGCAGGGGTTCCGCGAGTCGTGGTCGCACCCCGGCACGCGTCTCGGCTTCTGGTCGCACTTCACCACCCCGTTCGCGGGCACCGCGTTCATGCTGCTGTGGGGCTTCCCGTTCCTCACCGCGGGTGAGGGGCTGGATGCGGCCACGGCCTCGGGGCTGATGACCCTGTTCGTGCTCTTCGGCATCGTCAGCGGTCCGGTGATCGGGGCGCTGTCGAGTCGGCATCCGGGTCGCCGCTCGCGGTGGCTGGTGCTCCCGACGGTGGTGTTCCAGGCGGTGGCGTGGATCGTCGTCGCGGCATGGCCCGGCCCGGCGCCGGTGTGGCTGCTGATCGTGCTGATGTTCGCGCTCTCGACCGGCGGCCCCGCGTCGATGATCGCGTTCGACCACGCCCGGACGTTCACCCCCAGCCACCGCCTCAGCACGGCCACGGGCATCGTGAACGGCGGCGGGTTCCTCGCGGCCCTGCTGGCGATCCTGTTCATCGGTATCGCGATGGACGTGCAGGGCGCGGGCAGTCCCGACACGTACTCCCTGGATGCCTTCCGCCTGGCGTTCCTCACTCAGCTGCCGCTGTGGCTGGTCGGCGGGATCGCGATCGTCGTCGAGCGCGGCCGCACCATCCGTCACGTGGCGGGAACGCACCCGCGCTGAGCGGACGCGTCTCGTCGTCGGCCGGCCGCTTCCCGCGGTGCGCGGATGCCGCGGGTGCCAGACTCGGAGCATGAGCACGACCGGCATCGACATCCGCCCGCTCGACACCCTCGAGGCGATCCTCGCCGGGGCGCAGCTGTTCGACGACGTGTGGATTGGTGACCGGGCGACGATGCCGGCGAACATCCTGCGGGCGCTCGAACACTCGGGCAACTACGTCGTCGGCATCTACGACGGCGACCGGATGATCGGGGCCTCCGCGGCGTTCTTCGGGCCGCCCGCGGAGCGCACGATGCACTCGCACATCACCGGCATCCTTCCGGGGCACCAGGGTCGCGGGATAGGCCGTCGACTCAAGGCGCACCAGCGCGAGTGGGCGCTGGAGCGGGGGATCGGCCACATCACGTGGACGTTCGACCCGCTCATCCGCCGCAACGCGCACTTCAATCTCGCCGTCCTCGGGGCCAGCGCCACCGAGTACCTCGTGAACCAGTACGGAGAGATGCCCGACGAGGTCAACCGCGGCGACCAGTCCGACCGGCTGATGATCGATTGGGCGCTCGCCGAGCCCCCGGCCTTGACGCCGACCGACGATGCGGTGCGCGCGATCGTCGCGCTCCCCGCCGACATCGAGGCGCTCCGCCGCACCGACCCGGCGGCGGCCGCCGAGTGGCGGCTGCGGGTGCGCGAGGAGCTGCGGGGGGAGCTGGCATCCGGTCTCCGCATCGGCGGCGTCGACCGGCGCGGGTACCTCTTGGTCGCGCGGTGAGCGGGCTCATTCTTGTGGGATCTTCCCCATGATGGGACATGTGCGTTTTATCCCACAGAGAACCTTGTGGGTTTTATCCCACACAACGTAGTGTGGGATAAAACCCACAGATGCTCGGAGGTGGCCATGCGGGTTGCACGTTCCGCCGACCTCGGCGCCCTCGTCGCGGAGCGCCGCGAGCAACGAGGGTTGTCGCAGGAGCAGCTCGCCACGAACGCGGGCGTGACACGCGACTGGCTCGCGCGCTTCGAGAGGGGGAAGCCCTCGGTCACTCTGCACCGGGTGTTCTGGGTGCTCGAGGCGCTCGGGCTGACTCTCGAGGTGCACGATGATGAATGAACTGCACGCGTACCTCGACGGGGTCCGTGTGGGCGCCTTCACGCAATCTCGCGTGGGCGCGCTCGGCTTCGAGTACGACGACCAGTACCGGCGCTCGCGAGCCGCCACGCCGATGTCCCTGTCGATGCCTCTCGCTCGACAGGTGCACAAGAACGCCCCCGCTCGTGCCTACCTGAGAGGGTTGCTGCCGGACAGCGCCGGCCGTCTCAAGGAACTCGCGAGCGAGTATCACGTGTCCGAGAACAACCCTTTCGCTCTCCTGTCGCACATCGGTCGCGACGCTGCCGGCGCTGTGCAGCTTCTGCCGGACGGTGAAGACAGCGATGACGCAGCCACCCGCACGGGTCGGTGGCAGGAGCACTCCGATGAGGACTTCGCCGCCCTGGTCCAGGACCTGATCGCCCACGCCGCCACGTGGGGGGTGCGGCGAGCGGGGCGATGGTCGCTGCCCGGCGCACAGCCGAAGACCGCGCTGTTCCGCACGGCTGAAGGGCTGTGGGCCACACCTCTGGACTCGACCCCGACGACGCACATCATCAAGCCCGCTGTGCCTCCGTACTCCGAACACCACATCGTGGAGTACATGACGATGGCGGCGGCGCGCCACCTGGGCCTCGACGTCGCAGAGAGCGAGATGGCCACCACGCTCGCGGGCGACAACGTCTTCATCTCCCGCCGATACGATCGGGCCTTCACGGGCGAGCGTTGGGCTCGATTGCACCAAGAAGATCTGTGTCAAGCGCTGGTCGTCGAGCCCGACAAGAAGTACCAGAGCGACGGCGGCCCCGGAGTCGGCAAGATCGCGGATCTGTTCCGTGGTCTCCCGAACGGAAGCGACCGTCAGGACAACGGTCGAAGGTTCTTCGATGCTCTCGCCTTCAATCTCGCGGCCGTCGGCACCGATGCGCATGCGAAGAACTACTCGCTCCTCCTGGACGGCTCGCGCGCGACCCTTGCCCCCCTCTACGACCTCGGCACGCACGCCCCCTATCCCACGCCGGAGGGACAGCCGATGAAACTGGCGATGTCGCTCGACGGCGAGTACGTGATCGACCGCGTCGGTGAGAACGCTCTCCAGGTGGCCGGCCGACGACTGGGACTCGACCCCGACGAGGCGCTCCTGCGAGCGCGCGAGATCCTGCGCGGCATCGTGTCGGCATTCGATCACGCCGCCGCGGACGCGACCCACGTTCTGGGAAACGTCCCGACGATTGCCCGAGTTCGGGATGCCATTGCGCACAACGCTCGAGCGCGCGGATGGGTGGCGTCGACCACCGCCATTCCGCTCCGCGACTGAGTCAGTCGTCCGAGACGGGGGTGTCCTCTTCCGCCGCGGGGTCTCCCTGCCCCGGGCCGGGGCGCACCGCTGCGTCGTCGCGGACGTCGATGCGGGTCACGCCGTCGCGCTTCGTGACGTCGAAGCGGGGAGCGGCATCCTCTTCCGTCGCCTTCGGGGCGCTCGTCAACTGGTCGTGACGGTTCTCTTCGAAGCTCTTCTCGTCGCTCATCGCGCTCATTCCTCTCCCGCCGAACGCCACGCGTCCGACTCCATGTGAGACCCGGCCTGCGGCCCCATCTGCAGCATCCCGCCGTCGACGACCCAGCTCGCGCCCGTGACGTACGAGCCCGAGGTCGAGGCCAGGAAACGGATGACATCGGCGACCTCGTCCGGCTTGCCGGGGCGACCGAGCGGGATGCCGGGGCGGTGGATGCGGTCGGCATCCTCGGCATCCATGTCGTTGATGGGCGTGGCGATCTCGCCCGGGGCGACCGCGTTCGCGGTGATGCCGTACTGGCCGAGTTCGAGCGCCATCGTCTTGATGAGCCCGCCGAGGCCGTGCTTCGCCGCGACGTACGGCGCGGAGCCGACGCGCGGCTGATGCTCGTGCACGCTCGACACGGCGATGAGGCGGCCGCCGTTGCCGGCCTTCACCATGCGGCGGGCCGCGGTGTGCAGGGCGAGGAACGCGCCGTCGAGGTTCAGCGCGATGTCGGTGCGCCACGTCTTCATGTCGAGGTCGAGGAAGCTGCCCCCGATCCCGCCGCCGGCGTTGTTGACGAAGACATCGAGGCCGCCGAGCTCGTCGGCCAGGGCGTTCACGGCGTCGGGGATCGCGTCGAAGTCGGTCGCGTCGAACTGCGCCACGACCGCGCGGGCCCCGCGGGCGCGGACGGCGGCGGCAACCTCTTCGGCGCCGTCCTTGTCGCTGTTGTAGGTGATGGCGACGTCGATCCCGGCGGCGGCGAAGGCGAGGGCGGTGGCCGCGCCGATGCCCGAGTCCGAGCCGGTGA
>NZ_CAKKMM010000172.1:0-8035 GCF_918698205.1 Microbacterium sp. Bi128
CCCCTCACGGCACCCGCGCCCCACACGGCATCCACGCCCTACACCGGGAGGAAAGACCCCGCCCGGTTCAGCGAGCCGGCCCCGCGAACAGTGCCGGGGTCACCCCCAGCACCCGCCGGAAGTGCCGGGTGAGGTGGGCCTGATCATGGAAGCCGGCGCGCACGGCGGCGTCCGCGGGTCGGTCTCCGTCGAGGAGCAGCCGCCGCGCCGCGTCGACCCGCCGGGTCACGAGGTAGCGATGCGGCGGCATGCCGTAGGCACGCGAGAATTCCCGCACGAGGTGGCTCGGGTGGGCGCCCAGTTCGCGCGCGGCGGCGGCGATCGTGAACGACTCCGTGAACCGGTCGTCCAGCAGCGAGCGCAGCCGCCGCGCGAGCGGGGCGTCGCGCGCGGGCGCGGCCGCGCTGCCGGTGTGGGTGAGGACCGCGTCCCGCACCGCGAGCAACCAGTGCTCGGCAGCCATCTCGTCGCCGGGATGCCGCAGGGCGGCGTGCACCCTCCGCGTCGCCGCCTCGGCGGATCCGTGCGCGAGAGTCGGGCGATGCGCGACGCGACCGGCGGTATCGTCGGGCAGCCAGTCGCGGCGCACGTAGAGCACCTGCTTGCGATATCCGATGCCGGAGACCGCGGAGCGCCCGTCGTGCGGGATCCCCGGCGGGAGGAGTGTGAGGGCGCCGGGAGCCGCGAGATGCTCGACGCGATCGAGACCGTACGTGACGGCTCCCCGATCGACGAGCATCACGGCCCAGTCGTCGTGGGTGTGCAGCGGGTAGGCGTGATCGAAGCTCGCGTGATACACCTCGCGCAGGAGGGGGACGTCCGGATGCCACGCCCGCACCCGATCGATCATGCAAGAAACGTACAAGACGCCCGGTGGCCCACGCCCGATGCTGGACGAATGACCGCAGACACCCCCGCCGCCGCACCGCATTTCGACACGAAGGTCGTCGTCGTCCTCGGAGAGAACCTGGCGTCGTGGCAAGAGCTCAACGTCACCGCGTTCCTCCTGTCCGGGATCGCGACGAGCGAGCCCGACCTCGTCGGCGAGCCCTACGTGGATGCCGATGGCGTGCGCTATCTGCCGATGCTCCGCCAGCCGGTGCTCGTCATGACCGCGGACGACGATCTGCTCGGCCGTGCCCGGGCGAAGGCGTCGGCACGCGACGACGTCGCGCTCGCGATCTACACCCGCGACCTCTTCGCCACTCCTCACGACGCCGCCAACCGTGCGGCCGTGGCGAGTGTGGCATCCGATGATCTGGATCTCGTGGGCATCGCCCTGCGCGGCCCGCGCAACGTCGTGGACCGCATCGTGAAGGGCGCGCGCTTCCACGACTGAGCCACCCGCTAGCCTCGCCCCGTGGGATTCTCGCCGTGGGGCCTGGCGATCGCGGTGGCGGTCTTGGCCCCGAGCCTTCTGCTCCTCGTGCGACCGCCGCGGCCGCCCCTGCCCACCGTGCGGGTCTCCCCCGTGCTGTCGGCGCTCGAACGCGCCGGACAGGCGGCGTGTCTCGTGATTCCCGTCATCGTGCTGCCCGCGCCGCTGACCTGGGCGTGGGCGGTGCCGATGGCCGTGTTCCTCGCGGCCTACCTGGTGCTGTGGGGCCGCTACGTGCGACGGCGTGACCCGGGGCTGCTCTACCGCCGGTGGGGTCCGGTGCCCGTGCCGATGGCGGTGCTGCCGGTCGCGGTCTTCGCGACCGCGGGGGCCTGGCTCGGCGTGATCTGGCTCGTCCTCGCCGCGGGAGTGCTCGCCGCGGGCCACATCCCCACGTCGCTGGCCGTCGCCCGGGCGCTCCGCACGCAGGGCTGAGGCGCAAGCGACGCGCTGACGCCTGGCCCCGCACCGCGCACGCTTACGCTGGGGCCATGGAGGTGCAGCGGACCCCGGAGCCGCCGACGCGCGTGCTCGTCGTCGATGACGACGAGGGCATCCGCCTGCTGCTGGAGTCGCTGCTCGCCGCGCCGCGCTACCAGACGGTGAGCGTGGGCACCGCGGCCGACGCGTTGCGCATCGCCCGCGCCGACGAGTTCGACGCGGTCCTGCTCGACCGGTTCCTCCCCGAGACCGACGCCGTGCACATCGTCGCGCCGCTCCGGGCCGCGCTCCCCTCGGCGGCGATCGTGATGTTCAGCGCGGTCGACGACGTCGAGGGACGCGTTCTGGGCCTCCGCGCCGGGGCCGACGACTTCCTCACGAAGCCGTTCCACGTGTCCGAGGTCGTCGCGCGCATCGAGGCCGTCCACCGCCGCGGCGGTGCCGCGCCGACCGACCCGCACGTGCTGCGCTACGCCGATCTGGAGCTGGACACCGCCGGCTACCGCGTGTGGCGCGACGGCACCCCCCTCACGCTGACGCCGACGGAGTTCCGGCTGCTGCAGTTCCTCGCCGAGAACGCCGACCGGGTGCTGTCGCGCGGGCAGATCCTCGACCGGGTGTGGGGATACGACTTCGGCGGCGGCGAGGTCGTCGAGAAGGCGGTCTCGACGCTGCGCCGCAAGGTCGACGCAGGGCGGGAGCCGCTCATCCAGACCGTCCGCGGATTCGGGTACTGCCTCCGCGAGGAGAGCACGTGAGCGCGCCCGCGACCCGACGGTCGATGGTCCGGGCGCTGCGCCAGCGCGTCCTCCTCGTCGTGGCGGTCGCGGTGGTCCTGCTCGGCGTGGCGAGCGTGTGGGGGCTCCGCATCGTCACCGACCGCAACGCCGAACGCCAGGTGCAGATCGCCGCGCAGGCCGTGACGACGTGGGGCGCCGACGTCGAGGGAGGCGTGCGGGTCATCGACAGCGGCCATCTCGCCGCGGTGGACGCGGCATCCACGGTCGTCGCGCTCCTCACCGACGACGGCCGGGTGATCGTCGCCAGCTCCCGGCTTCCGGTGACCGTCTCGATGCTCGAACAGATCTCGGGGTCGCTCGAACCCGGCGAGACGGAGCGGGCGGATGCCAACTCCCAGACGATCCTCTTCACCGAGGTCCCGCTGCCCGGTGACGTGCTGTACGACGACGGAACGCGCACGCCCGTCGACCGTGCGCTGGTGGGCATCGGCGTCGAGGGATCCGATCGGCTGGTGGCGGCCCTCGCCGTCGCCGCCGCGGTCCTCGTCGCCCTCGTGCTCGCCCTCGTCGCGGTCGTGGTGACGCTCGTGGTCTCGCGCACCACCCGTTCGCTCACCGATCTCTCCGACCGCGTCGAGCGCGGTGCGCTCGACGGCCTCAGCGAGTCGCCCGCGGCGGAGTTCGCCGAGACCGGGGCGATCGCCGGGGCCATCGCGCGGTTGGATCAGCGACGGGATGCCACCGAACGGCAGCTGCGGGACTTCGTCGCCGACGCGTCCCACGAGCTTCGCACACCGCTCACGAAGATCCAGGGCTGGTCGGAGCTGCATTTCCAACGCCCGACGGATGCCGAGATGACCGACCGCGCCTTCCAGAGCGTCGTCGAGGAGTCGGAGCGCATGCGTCTGCTGGTCGACAAGCTGGCACAGCTCGCCCGCGCGGAGGGAGCCGACCAGTCGCACGAGCCGGTCGACCTGTCGGCGATCTGCCGCCAATGCGTCGAGGATGCCGCGCTCCTCGAGTCCGGAGCGACGATGCAGTGGCTCCCGTCCCCGACGGCGTCGGTGCTCGGTGATCCCGTCGCCCTGACCCAGGTCGTGCGCAATCTCCTCGGCAACGCCCTCCTCCACGCCGGGCCCGACGTCACCGTGACGGTCGCGGTGGCACAGGTGGCAGAGGGCGTCGAGATGATCGTTGCCGACGACGGTCGCGGCATCCCTCCCGCCCTCCGCGACCGGGTGTTCGACCGGTTCGTGACGGGAGATCGCCGCACCGGAACCGGGCTCGGCCTCGCGATCGTGCGGGCGATCGTGCTCTCGCACGGGGGGACGGTGGAGCTCGTGTCGGAGCCGGGAGCGGGGACCCGCGTGACGGTGCGCCTCCCTGCCGCACCAGCCTCGGCCTGATCGTCAGCTTTTCGTCAGGGTCGCGCCGGGATCCCGGGAGGAGACCGCACTGAGGTGGGGACATGACCCCACGCAGGAAAAAGGCGATCGTGGCGGGGGCGATCGGCCTCACGGCGATCGTCGCCGTCGCGACCATCGGTGAACTCGTCGCCCGCACCGAACTCGAGAATCGCGCCGCGGCGTTCGCGGGCACGCTGCCGGGGGTGACGACCGCTCTGGCGGGCGGCCCCGCTCTCGGACAGCTGGCCGGCGGGCGGATCGACATCGAGCTCTCCGTCTCGGATGCCGCTCTGACCTCCGTCGCGGCCTGCCGCACCGACCACGACCTCTCCCTTCACGCGACCGCCGGCGCCCTGATCGCCACGGCCGAGCGGACCGTGCGGGGCCTGACCCTGCCGGTGGAGGTGAGGCTGATCCCGCAGCGGGACGACGACGGGTGGGCGCTCGTCGCGGACTCGGTGAGCGCCGGCGGCATCTCGCTCCCGGCCGCCCGGGCGGCGAAGCTGCTCGCGGGACGCGACGGCGGAACGCGCCTGCTGGAGGGCATCCGCCTCCCCCGCGACGAGAGGTTCACCCTCACCTCGGTGGGCTTCCGAGACGGCGCGGCCGTGCTGACCGCGAGCGCCGCGGTCGGCCCGGCGAACGGTGGCGACAGCGGCGGTGCGCCCTCCGATCTGCGCTCGTGCCTGGCATCCGGGGAGGACGACCGATGAAGCGCATCGTGGCCTCCCTCGCCCGGGTCTGCGCCCGTCACCGCTGGCTCACCCTCACCGCCTGGGTACTGGTCGTCGGGGTGATCTTCGGCGCCGGCTTCGTGATCGGACCGAACCTGCAAGACGAGGTGGAGGTGGGCGGCAGCGACAGCCAGGCCGCGGCCCAGCTGCTCGAGGAGAGGCCCGGGGCGGAGGAGGAGCCCGCCGTGTCGAGCCGGATCGTCCTCGCCGGCGACGACATCGCCGGGCAGGCCGAGGTCATCTCCGAGGTCATCGGCGGGCTGAGCCAGGCGACGGGCGAGGCGATCGCGAACCCCCTCGACGACCCCGTGGATGCCACGCGGGCCGGCACCCTCGCTCCCGACGGCGATGCGCTGACGCTCACCGTTCCGGGCGACCCCAAGGAGGAGGGCTCGAACTGGCGGACCGCGGTCGACGACGCCCTCGACCCGGCGCGGGAGGCGGGGCTGGAGGTCGCGATCGGAGCCCCGCTCGGCACGCAGCTGGATCGCGCGGGCACCATCAACAGCGAGCTCGTCGGCGTCGTCGCGGCCCTGATCGTGCTGTTCCTCGCGCTGGGATCGGCGATCGCCGCCGGAATCCCGGTCGCGACGGGCATCGTCGCGGTCGCCGGCGGAGTCGGCACCGTGTGGCTGCTCAGCCACGGGTTGCCCATCCCCGAGAGCGCGGTGACGCTGGCGGTGATGGTCGGCCTCGGGGTCGGGATCGACTACGCCCTGTTCCTGCTGTCGCGCTTCCGCGAGGCGCTGCGCGGCGGCACCGAGGTCGTCGACGCCGTCGAGGAGACCGCGCACAGCGCCGGCGAGGCGGCGATGGTCGCCGGGCTCACGGTCGCCGTCTGCGCCACGGGCCTGGCGATCTCGGGGGTGGAGTTCGTCGCGTGGTTGGGCTTCGCCACCGCCATCGTGGTCGTGTTCGCCGTGGCATCCACTCTCACGCTCACTCCGGCCGTGCTCGCCCTCGTCGGGCGTCGCGCCCTGTCGCGCCGCGATCGCCGCGCGGCCTCGCTCGACGCCACCCCCGCCGGGCGCCGCCCGTGGGAGCGGATCGCCCCGCGCCTGACGCGGCACCCGATCCTGGCCGGGGTCGTGTCGCTCGTGCTGCTCGTGGCGATCTCGCTGCCGACGCTGGCCCTGCAGCTCGGGCAGTCCAGCGCGGGCAACGCCGAACCCGACTCGAACCAGCGGCGGTCGTTCGACCTCGTCGCCGAGCACTGGGGAGCCGGGCAGAACGCGCCCCTGCTGCTCGTGGGCGAGGGAGAGGATGCCGCCGCCTGGGCACCGTTGCGCGAGCAGATCGCCGTCGTCGAGGGGGTGAGCGCCGTGTCGCCTCCCGTCGCGAACGACGGCGTGACCACGATGCAGGTGATCCCCGACACCGGCCCGAGCGACCCGGCCACCGCCGATCTCGTGCACGCGCTGCGCGCCGAGACGATCCCCGCGAGCGAGGTCGAGGCGCACGTCGGCGGCGCGGTCGCGACCCGCATCGACCTCAGCGACCGCATCGCCGAGCGCCTGCCGTGGCTCATCGGCATCGTCATCGCCGCCGCGATGGTGCTCGTGGCCTTCACCTTCCGTTCGGTGCTGTTGCCGGTGAAGGCGGCGCTCTGCAACGCGCTGTCGATCACGGCCGCGTTCGGCGTGCTGGTGTGGGTGTTCCAAGAGGGGCACGGCGTCGAGCTGTTCGGACTCGACGGACCGATGCCGCTCGACCCCTACGTTCCGATGATGCTGTTCGCGGTGCTCTTCGGCCTCTCGATGGACTACGAGGTGTTCCTCCTCACCGCCGTCCGCCAGGCCTGGCTGCGCGGCGCGACACCGAAAGACGCGGTCACGCGGGGGCTGGCCGACACCGGTGGCGTCATCTCGGCCGCCGCGATCATCATGATCGCCGTGTTCCTCAGCTTCACGTTCAGCCCCACCCCCGTCATCAAGGTCTTCGGCGTCGGGCTGGCCGTGGCGGTGTTCGTGGATGCCACGGTGATCCGGCTGCTGCTCGTTCCGGCGATCATGACGCTGCTGGGAAGGAGCGCGTGGTGGTGGCCGGGCCGCGGTCGGCGGCGCAGAAGCACCGCGGACCTCCCCGCCCTCGACTGAACACCGGCGAGGGGCGAAAGTCCCCTCGCCGGGGAGCGGCGGAGGGAACGCTTGTCTCGAAAGGAGCCCGACATGACCACCGTCCCGCAGCGAGAGGACCGCTCCGGCGGCCTCCTGGTCTTCCTCGTCGTCACCTTCGCCGTCACGTGGGCGATCTGGATGCCGATCCTCCTCCAGGCCCAGGGGCCGGGGCTCGACGCGATGCCGTGGACGTTCTTCCTCGCCTCCGTCGGTCCGCTGTGCGGCGCGGTGGCGGCCTCGCTCTGGGAGGGCGGCGCGCGCGGACTCGGGGCCTGGGCGCGGCGCGCCTTCTCCGTGAGGTTCCGCCCCGTCTGGTGGATCGCGGCGATCGGCATGCCCGTGGCGTACTTCCTGATCGCCTGGATCACCGCCGCCCTCGTCGCCGGCGCCTGGCCGGACCCGGCGCTCTTCGGCGTGACGGACAAGCTTCCCGGGCTGGCGTGGCCGCTGGTCGCCCTGGTGTGGGTGACCACGTTCGGTCTGGGCGAGGAGTCCGGGTGGCGCGGGTGGCTGCTCCCCGCGCTGACGCGGCGGATGTCCGCCTTCTGGGCCGCGCTCGTCGTGGCCGGCGTGTGGATTGTCTGGCACCTGCCGGCGTTCTTCTTCAACCCCACGTACACGCAGATGGGGGCCGGCGTCATCGGGTGGATGCTGGCCCTCGTCTGCGGTTCGTTCCTGCTGGCGTGGATGACCGTGGGCGCCGGAGGGAGCATCGTGCCCGTGCTGATCTGGCACGCCGGCTTCGACCTGCTCACCGCGGCCGATCAGTCCGCCGGCGTCATCGCCTCCACCGTGAGCGGCATCGTGATGACGCAGGGCGTGCTGTGCGCGTGGCTGCTCTGGCGCAGACGCACGGTCGCCCGCACGCCCGCGCTCGTCGGCGGCTGAGAGTGAGAACGGCCCGGAGCGAGGCTCGGAGGACCGCGCCGGTCATGACATCAGGCCCTCGGAGACCCGCCGTCACGTCTGGATGTCTCGGGCTCAGCGCCCTCTCTCGGTGCGGCGGTCGAACTCGTCGCGGTGCGCTTCGATCGCGGGAACGTGGTCGCTGGCCCAATCGGCCAAGGCCACAGCGTGCGGAATCAAGGACTCGGCAAGACCGGTGAGCTCGTATTCGACTCGCGGCGGCACTTCCGCGTGGGCGGTGCGAGTGAGCAGTCCGTCGCGTTCGAGGTGTTTGAGAGTGAGGGACAGCATCCGTTGAGAGATCCCCGGGATG
>NZ_CAKKMM010000173.1:0-8027 GCF_918698205.1 Microbacterium sp. Bi128
GACCTGCCGCGTGGGCTGGGCGTTCCAGCCCATCTTCTTCTCGTTCGGCCCGAACGACAGCCCCTCGGCATCCGCGGGCACGAGGAACGCGCTGACCCCGCGCGCGCCCGGTTCGCCGGTGCGCGCCATGACGACGTAGACGGATGCCTCGCCGGCACCGGAGATGAACTGCTTCACGCCCGTGAGCACGTAACCGTCGTCGTGCCGGATGGCCGACGTGGTGATCGCCGCGGCATCCGACCCCGCTCCCGGCTCCGTGAGGCAGTACGCCCCGAGCTGCTCCATCGAGATCAGTCCCGGGAGCCACCGCTCGCGCTGCGCGTCGTCGCCGTACGCGTCGATCATCCACGCGACCATGTTGTGGATCGTCAGGTACGCGGTCACCGTGGGGTCGCCCGCGGCGAGCTCCTCGAAGATCTCGACCGCGAAGCGGCGCGGGAAGCCCGCGCCGCCGGACTCCTCGCGCACGCAGACGCCGCCGAGTCCCAGTTCACCGGCGCGGCGCAGCACGTCGCGCGGGAAGTGCTTCGTGGCATCCCACTCCAGCGCGTGAGGGGACAGCTCGGTCGCGGCGAACTCGCGGACGGCGTCGAGGATGGCGGCGCGGTCGTCGGCGGTCAGGGCATCGAGCACGGGGGCAGGGGTGGCGTCCATGCGGCTCTCCATTCGGCGACGTCGTCGTCGCGAGGGAGATTTTAGTTGGACTTCCTTGTAATTACTATGAGCCTGGATGTTCTCCGAGCAGCCATTGCGGGGCTCGCCACTGTGGGACACTGGCGCAGCCGACCCCTACCCGATACCGGAGGCACAACCCGTGAACGTACGACCTTCCCGCGACGCTGACCGATCAGATGACGGGTACTTCGGTCCCGGCAGCGCGACGTGGAAGGTCTACTCCTACTCCGGCGCATCGCTCGGGGCAGTGGCATCCGTCCTGCTCCAAGCGCTCGACACGGGCATGCTGCGGCACTTCGAGCGTGTGTCGATCACCTCGGAGAGCCCTGAGGCCGGGCAGGCCAGGTTCCAGCGCACCGGCGACTTCATCATGACGTGCGCGTTCGGCGACAAGGCGCACGTGGATGCAGCGACCGCCCACGTCGATATGCTGCACGAGCGCTCGACCTGGACCAACCCGGACACCGGCGAGGTCGAAGTCGCGAAGTGGCCCGAGTGGCAACGCTGGACGATGTACACGTTCATCTGGGGATCGCTGGAGGGCGCTCTGAAGTTCGGCCTGAAGCTGAGCACCGCCGAGCAGGACGCGTTCGTCAAGGAACAGCAGCTGATCGCCGAGAAGCTCCACGTCCCCGCGCCTCATCCCAACACGAAAGCGGAACTGGACGCGTTCATCGAGGAGGGCAAGAACACCAAGGCCCTCAGTTACCTCGGCGCGCAGGCGGCGCTCGGAGTCCGCCATCCCCCCAGAACGGGAAATCCCGTGAAGGACTGGATCTCGGGTGTCGTTCTCGATGGCATCATCTCTCTTCTGCCTCTCTGGGCGCGCCAGATCTACGGTGTCGAGAACCGGACGGACCGGCACCTCACCCGCGCCCAGCGGATGACTGCTCGATTCCTCGCGCTCGCGCGCAAGAACCGGTCCGTGCAGGACCTCGTCGACGACGGCATTGCACACGCGACGGCGCACCCCTACCAAAAGGTGCGGGCACGCTCAGCTCGATCCTGAGGACTCGAGCCGGCGGTATCAGCCTCTGAGCATCTGTCGGAGCGATACCGCCGGATCGGCGAGGACGGCGGGGTCGACCCGCACGCCTCGATCGATGATGCGACGGGCAGCCCGCACCGTCATCGGGTCATCGATCGAGGCCGCCCCCATGAGCCGATCACCCTCGATCCGGAAGACGCTCGTGCGCGCCCGACGCACGTCCTCGCCGCGTCCGGTGAGATCGCCGACGACCTCGATGTGCGAGCCGTACCGGTCCGTCCAGTACCACCCCGCGCCACGCGGCTGCGGGTCTCGCCCGAGCAGTCGCGCGGCCGCATCCGCGCCGTCGAGTCTCGCGTCATCCCAGTGCGCCGTCGGGGCCAGCACGATGCCCCCCGAGAGCGGGACGAGATCGATTCCCGGCAGGGCCTGCGGAGCGACGCCCAACCCCGCCACGACGAGGTCGGCCTCGACGACGCTGCCGTCGGCGAGCGCTACCGAAAGCGGGCCGGCGCCGTTCTCGTCGCCGTGGATCGCAGAGACAGTCGTCGCACGCAGATCCACCCCCTGCGCGACGTGCATGTCTCTCAGCCATCCGGCGAGGGTGGTCCCGAGCGTGCGAGCGCCGGGGATCTCGTGCGGGTCGACGAGGACGACCGACGTCTGCCTCGTGCGCAGGGACGCGGCGACTTCGGCGCCGATGAACCCTCCCCCGAGGACGAGCACCGTTCGGCCCGGCCCGGACGCCGCACGAATGCGCATCGCATCGTCATAGCCTCGCAGCGTGGTCACGCGATGATCAGCGGCACCCGGCATGCTCGGTCGGCGAGCCTCGGCACCGATGGCGATGACCGTCGAATCCGCACGCAGGACGCGGCCGTCCGAGAGAAGCACGCCCGCGGTCGTGACAGCTGTGGCGGAAACGCCAGCGATCACGGTGATGCGGAGTTCAGCGAGACGTTCGGGAGTGGCGAAGTCGATCTCCGACCGCGGCGACCCCTCGAGGAGGACGCGCTTGGACAGGGGCGGACGGTCGCTGCAGGCCGCGTCCCGTTCGACGATCGTGACAGGCCCGTCGTACCCGAACTCTCGGAGCGTCGTGGCCGTCGTGTAGCCGGCGATCCCACCGCCGACGATGAGGACGTCGGACGGGATGCCGCTCACGCCAGACGAGCGGGGTTGGGCACCACAACGATCGCGTTCCCGTCCACGCGCACCGTGTGCGCGGCGACCCCTCGGGGAGCGGGCGGCGACAAGACCGCACCGTCGGCGAGGCGGAAAGTCGCGCTGTGCAGGGGGCACTCGACGCAGCCGTTCTCGACCCACCCGCTGGCGAGTCCCGTCTTCTCGTGGGTGCACGTGTTGTCGAGGGCGAAATACTGCTCGCCGTCGTTGAAGACGGCGACATCGTCCAGCGTTCCGAGCTTCTCTTTCGCGATGGCGATGCCCGTGCCGTCCTCGATCTCGCCGACGTGTGCGACCACGACCCCCTGCGTCATGTGGCCAATGCTATCGCCGGGCACCGAGCGCCCCGATCAGATGGCGGTGGGCGCTGTGGCGTCGTGGGCGAGCAGGTCGAGCACGACCTTGTCGCCTTTCGCCTGCGACGACAGCCACGAGACCGTGCCGTGAAGCTCGACCGAGTGTCCGCTACCGCGGTCGGTGAGGGTGAGGATGCGGCTGAGGCCGAACTTCGCGATGTGGATGTCGACGCTGTTACGGCGGAAGGCGATGACATCCGAGCGCAGACGCCCGCCCGTTTCCCGATTGAGCAGGTGGATCTCGTCAGGAGTGATCGCCACGATCATCTTCATCGTGACTCCCTGCGCCTCGGCGGAGGCCTTCACGGCGGCGAGACCGCCCAGTCCGACACCGATCCCCGCGTCCAGTGCGGCGTCCACGTTCAGGGCGCCCCCGGCGATGCTCCCTACTGTCCCGCCGGCGACCTGCGCGGCGATGAGGTTGGCAAGTCCGAAATGCCCTGCGGCGATGATGTCCGTTTGCTCGCCGAGGATGCCTCGCGCCTCGGCCGCGATGTCCTCTTCACTGTCGTTCACGATCGTCATTCTTCCTCTTCGGCGTTCATCCGAATGGTCCAGGCACCGCTGCCATCCTGCCGTGCTCGCCGGCTGGCGCCGCGTCCGTGACTATTCCGCCGGTCACCCCGCCGCGACCCCGAACAACGCGCCCACCGCGTACGTCGCGCCGAGCGCGAGCGCCCCGCCGATCACGGTGCGCACGATCGCTCGGCCCCGGCGCGCCCCGCCGATCCACGCCGCGAGGTACCCCGTCAGGGCGAGGGCCAAGAGCACCGCGACGAACGTCAGCGGCACACGTACCTCGACCGGCGCGAGCAGGATCGTCAGCATCGGCAGGATCGCGCCGACCGTGAACGCCACCGCCGACGCGATGGCCGCCGCCCACGGGCTGACCACGTCGTCGGCGTCGATGTTCAACTCGACCGAGAGGTGCGCCTTGAGGGCATCGGATGCCGTGAGCTCGGTCGCCACGCGCGTGGCGGTGTCGCGGCTAAGCCCCCGCGCCTCGTACAGCCCGACGAGCTCGGTGAACTCGGCATCCGGGTCCTCCGCGAGCTCCCGGCGCTCCTTCTGGATGAGCGCGTGCTCGCTGTCGCGCTGGCTCGACACCGACACGTATTCACCCAGCGCCATCGAGATCGCCCCGCCGACGAGGGCAGCGAGACCGGCGACGAAGACGGGGGCGATCTCGCTCGTGGCCCCCGCGACACCGACGACGACCGCCGCCGTCGAGACGATGCCATCGTTGGCGCCGAGCACGCCCGCGCGCAGCCAGTTCAAGCGTTGCGCGAGCCCCTGCCGGTGGGGTTCGTCGGGGTGCGCGCCCGCGAGCGAATCGGTCATGCGGTCAGGCTAGTCCTCCGGGGCGACGCGCCCGCGCACGATGAACCATGAGGTGATCTTCGCGGGGACGCCGCACCGCGCATTCGCAGGCCGTTCACCCGAGCGTCACCGCAAGTCGGCACAGTGGGGGCGATCGACGCCCCCGTGTCGGTTCTGTCATCCCCGCCCGACACCCCCGAGGACACGCATGCCTTCGACCTTCCTGCGCCGCGCCGCCGCGTTCACCGCGACGACCGCGGCGGTGTGCGCGCTCGCTCTTTCGAGCGCGACGGCGGCTTCGGCCGCCATCGTCCCCCAGCCGATCTCGAACAGCGCGTCCGGCGCCGCGATCGGCCTGACCCCGGTCGGCTCCTACGACACCAACGTCTACAAGGAGTCCGCCGCCGAGATCGTGCAGGCGTACCGCGACCGCCTCTTCGTCGTGAACGCGCAGGCCGGCACCGTGACGGTGCTCGACAACAGCGACCCGACCAAGCCGGTGAAGCTGTTCGACATCGCATCGGCCGGCGTGGCCAACTCCGTCGCCGTCCGCGACGACGGTCTCGGCATCGTCGCCTTCGAGGCCGAGGACAAGACCGCCGCCGGTCACCTCATGTTCTTCGACGCGAACAAGGACGACGCCGCGAGCGCGAAGCTCGGCGAGGTCACCGTCGGCGCTCTGCCCGACATGGTCACGTTCTCCAAGGACGGCACCTACGCCGTCGTCGCCAACGAGGGCGAGCCGGCGGACGACTTCTCGAGTGACCCCGAGGGCTCGATCAGCATCGTCGCCCTGGCATCCACCCTCACCGCTCCCGCGCAGAGCGCGGTCAAGACCGCCGGCTTCCGCGCCTTCGAGCAGGGCGGCACCAAGACGCTCGACCCGAAGGTCCGGGTCTTCGGCCCCGACGTCGCCGCGCCCGATCAGGGCTCGACCGCCCTGTCTGCCAACCGGGTCTCGCGCAACCTCGAGCCCGAGTACATCACCGTCGACGGAACCGTCGCCTACGTCACGCTGCAGGAGGCCAACGCCATCGCGACGGTCGACCTCGCCAAGGCCGAGGTGACCGGCATCCTGCCCCTGGGCTACAAGGACTGGGGCGCGAGCGCTCTGGACACCAGCGACAAGGACGGCGGGATCAACATCCGCTCGGTCGCGGGCCTGAAGGGCCTGTACATGCCGGACGGGATCGCGTCCTACTCGGCGAACGTCGGCGGCAAGGCCACGACCTACCTCGTCACCGCCAACGAGGGCGACGGCCGCGAGTGGGGCGACTTCATCGACGAAGCCCGCATCAAGGATCTCGGCAAGAAGGACCTCGCCGCGGTCTGCGAGACCTCCCCGCTGGCCGGCCGCGCGGCCGACGCGGACCTCGGACGACTCAAGGTCGTCACCGACCTCGGCAAGACGTCCGACGGCTGCTACAGCGAGCTGTACGCCTACGGCGGCCGCTCGTTCTCGATCTGGGACACCAAGGGCACTCTCGTCTTCGACTCGGGCGACCAGTTCGAGCAGAAGCTGAAGGAGGTCGCTCCCGAGCTGTTCAACGTCTCGAACGACAACAACACCGTCGACGACCGCAGCGACGACAAGGGCCCCGAGCCCGAGAACGTCACCATCGGTGTGGTCGACGGCCGCACGTACGCCTTCATCGGGCTCGAGCGCGCGGGCGGGGTGATGGTCTACGACGTCACCGACCCGAAGAACCCGGCGTACGTCACCTACGTCAACAACCGGGACGCTTCCGCCGACGTCAAGACGCCCGCGGCCGGCGACCTCGGCCCCGAGGGCATCGCGTTCGTCTCGGCGCTGCGCTCGCCCACCGGCGTGCCGCTGCTGATCACCGGCAACGAGGTCTCGGGTACGACCACCGTCTTCGAGGTGCGCCCGACGCAGCCGAAGACCCCCGACCTGCAGATCCTGACGATCAACGACTTCCACGGCCGCCTGCTGCAGGAGTCCGGTGGCGTCGCGGGTGCGGGAGTCCTCGCCGGCGCGGTCGAGAAGTACCGCCAGCAGAACCCGAACACGCTGTTCGTCTCGGCCGGTGACAACATCGGTGCGAGCGCGTTCGAGTCGTTCATCGACCAGGACACCCCGACGATCAAGGCCCTGAAGGCCGCGACGCTCGACGTCAGCGTCGTGGGCAACCACGAGTTCGACCGCGGCTTCGCCGACCTGACCGACCGGGTCATCCCCACCTACGAGAACGACCAGAACGCCGACGAGTTCAGCGACTTCGCGCTCGGCGCCAACGTGTACAAGAAGGGCACGAAGACCCCCGCCCTGAAGCCGTACACGATCAAAGAGGTCGACGGCACGAAGGTGGCCTTCGTCGGCACCGTGACGCGCCAGACCGCCGGCATGGTCGACCCATCGAAGATCACCGAGATCGAGTTCGGCGACCAGGTCGAGGCGGCGAACCGCGAGGCGAAGAACGCTCGCGACGCCGGTGCCGACGTCGTGATCCTCCTCGCCCACGAAGGCTCCGAGGGCACCGACTGCACCAAGATCGCCACCGAGTCCGGCGACTTCGGCGACCTCGTGCGCGGCGCGTCCGCCGACGTGGATGCCATCGTCTCGGCGCACACGCACCAGAAGTACTCGTGCACGATCGGCGGACGCTCCGTCATCCAGACCGGTCAGTACGGCACCAACCTCGGCACGCTCGACGTCGACCTCGACGACGCCGGCAAGCTCGTCTCGATCACGCCCGGCGTGCGGTCGCTGAACGATTCCACCGTCTCGCAGTGGATCGCGTATCCGCAGGCGCAGGTCGCGACCATCGTGGCGGATGCCAAGGCCACCGCCGATGTGAAGGGCCAGGTCCAGGTCGGCACGATCACCGCCGACATCACGCGTGCGAAGAACGGCTCGGGCGGCGAAGACCGCGGCGCCTACTCCGCGCTCGGCAACACCGTCGCCGACGTGTACCTGTGGGCCACGAGTGAGAACCCCTCGTTCAACGGGCAGGACGCGCAGATCTCGTTCATGAACCCCGGCGGACTGCGTGCCGACCTGCTCTTCGGCTCCGACAGCGGCTCGGTCTCGTACCGTGAGGCGGCGAACGTGCAGCCGTTCGGCAACACCCTCGTCACGCTGTCGCTCACGGGGGCGCAGCTGAAGGCGGTGCTCGAGGAGCAGTGGCAGCCTCAGGGCGCCTCGCGTCCGGTGCTCGCTCTCGGCGTCTCGAAGGGCTTCACCTTCGAGTACGACCCGAGCGCCGCGGCCGGTTCGCGCATCCTCTCGATCACGCTCAACGGCACGGCGATCGAGCCGGCGACCTCGTACCGCGTGGTCACCAACTCGTTCCTCGCGGCCGGCGGCGACAACTTCACGACGTTCGCGCAGGGCACCGGCAAGGCCGACTCGGGTCAGATCGACCTGCAGGCCACGGTGGACTACTTCACCGCCAAGGGCACGGTCGCGCCGTCGCCCCTCGGCCGCGCGTACCTGAAGGGATCGCAGCCGGTCGACGAGGGCACGACGCCCACCCCGACCC
>NZ_CAKKMM010000174.1:0-8019 GCF_918698205.1 Microbacterium sp. Bi128
CCTCTTCGGTATCGCTCGACGCGGCGCGTCAGGCTCTGGCGGAAGCCGGTGTGCATCGTGCGCCCTTCACCCGTCCCGCCCCCTCCGGTGTGCGCTTCACCCCCGACGACTGAGCCGTCTCCGCGCCGGCGAAGCGCATGCCTGCGATGACACGGTCGTACCGTCCGCGTCCGCACGGCCCTCCGCCGTTCGGGCGTGGGGTGGACTCCGGCGCGGGCTCGGGGCGTACGCCGGCACGGGCTCGGCTGCACGGACCCCGGCACCGGCGCGAGCGGCGCTTAGAATGGCACGCATCATGACGACCCCCGTATCCACGCCGACGCTGATCGCGCCGTCCGCCGCTGCTGTCGCAGCCGACGGTCGTGCCCGCACCTACGAGGTGCGCACGTTCGGCTGTCAGATGAACGTCCACGACTCCGAGCGCCTGTCGGGCTCGCTCGAAAGCGCCGGTTACGTGCGCGCCGACGCCGGCGCCGACGCCGACGTCGTCGTGATCAACACGTGTGCCGTGCGTGACAACGCCGCGGGCAAGCTGTACGGCACGCTCGGGCACTTGAAGTCGCGCAAGGACGCCCACGGCGGCATGCAGATCGCCGTCGGCGGGTGCCTCGCCCAGATGGACAAGGACGCCGTCCAGCAGAAGGCGCCGTGGGTCGATGTCGTCTTCGGAACGCACAACATGGGGTCGCTGCCCGGAATGCTGGAGCGGGCGCGCCACAACGGCGAGGCCGAGCTCGAGATCCTCGAGTCCCTCGAGATCTTCCCGTCCACCCTGCCCACCAAGCGCGACTCGGTGCACAGCGGCTGGGTGTCCATCTCGGTCGGCTGCAACAACACGTGCACCTTCTGCATCGTGCCGAGCCTGCGCGGCAAAGAGAAGGACCGTCGTCCCGGCGACATCCTGAACGAGATCCGGCTGCTCGTCGACGACGGAGCGATCGAGGTCACTCTGCTGGGCCAGAACGTCAACTCCTACGGGGTCGAGTTCGGTGACCGCCTTGCGTTCGGCAAGCTGCTGCGCGCGGCGGGCGAGATCGAGGGCCTCGAGCGGATCCGCTTCACGAGCCCTCACCCTGCGGCGTTCACCGACGACGTCATCGCCGCGATGGCCGAGACGCCGGCGGTCATGCCGCAGCTGCACATGCCTCTGCAGTCCGGTTCGGACCGCATCCTCAAGGCCATGCGCCGGTCGTACCGCAGCGAGCGTTTCCTCGGCATCCTGGACCGCGTCCGCGAGCGCATCCCGCACGCGGCGATCACGACCGACATCATCGTCGGCTTCCCGGGCGAGACGGATGCCGACTTCGACGAGACGATGCGTGTCGTCGAGGCCTCGCGCTTCGCCAGCGCGTTCACCTTCCAGTACTCGATCCGTGAGGGCACGCCGGCCGCCACGATGGAGGACCAGGTGCCCAAGGCTGTGGTGCAGGAGCGCTACGAACGACTCGTGGCTCTGCAGGAGCGCATCTCGCTCGAAGAGAACCAGAAGCAGCTCGGGCGTGCGCTCGAGGTGCTGGTCTCCGCGGGCGAGGGCAAGAAGGATGCCGCGACCCGCCGCCTCACCGGTCGTGCCGAAGACAATCGTCTCGTGCACTTCGAGGTGCCCGATGGGTCCGTGCTGCCGCGCCCCGGTGACGTCGTCTCGGTCGTGGTCACCCACGCCGCGCCCTTCCACCTGCTCGCGGACGCTCCCGCGGGCGAGCCGCTGCGGATCCGCCGGACACGCGCCGGCGACGCCTGGGACCGTTCGCAGGCGGAGTCGTGCGGCGTGCCCGCCCCGACCGCCGACGAGGGCACCGCTCGCGCCGTCTCGCTGGGGCTGCCGACGCTGCGCATCGGCGGGTGACCGCGGACGAGGTCGCTGCACCGCGACTCTGGGCGATCGTCGGGGCGACCGGGACGGGGAAGACCGGGCTCTCGCTCGACCTCGCCGAGGCGCTCGGGCGTCGGGGCCGCCCCGCCGAGATCGTCAACGCGGATGCCATGCAGCTGTACCGCGGGATGGACATCGGCACCGCGAAGCTCCCGGTCGCCGAGCGGCGTGGCATCCCGCACCACCTCTTCGACGCGCTCGACGTGACGGACGAGGCCGCGGTCGCGTGGTACCAGGTGGCGGCGCGCGAGGCGATCTCGGCGATTCACGGGCGCGGCGCCGACGCGATCCTCGTCGGAGGGTCCGGACTCTATGTCTCGGGCGTGCTCTGGGATTTCCGCTTCCCACCCCGCGACGCGTCCGTGCGGGCGGAACTCGAGGCGTTGCTCGACCGACTTGGTCCCGGTGCTCTGTTCGAGCGGCTCCGTGCGGCGGATCCCACCGCAGCGGAGCGCATCGACCCGCGCAACGGGCGCCGCGTCGTGCGCGCCCTCGAAGTGCTCGCGCAGGGCGCGGACACGCACGGCGGTGCCCTTCCCGAGGCGCCGGTCCTCTGTCATCCGTCGACATCGATCCTCGGCACCGCCGTCGAGCGCGACCACCTCGTCGGTCTGCTGGACGCGCGAGTGGAGCGCATGTGGGCTGATGGGTTGCTCGACGAGGTCGCCGCGCTCCGGCGCGACGGTCTCGAGCGCGGGGCCACCGCCGCCCGGGCGATCGGGTACGCGCAGGCTCTCGCCGAGCTGCGCGGCGAGGTCACCCGCGACGAGGCGATCGCCCAGACGCAGGCGCTCACGCGTCGCTACGCTCGTCGACAGGTGTCGTGGTTCCGGCGCTATGCCGACGCGCGGTGGGTCGATGCCCGGACCGCCGACGCCGATGCCCTCGCCGCCGAGATCGAGGGCTGACCGCACGGATCCGGGTGTGCGACCGCGAACAGAGGCTCGGTCGCGCGACGATCATCGAGGCCGAACGGCGACGGACGGTCCTCGGACGCCGTTGCCTAGACTGGGCGCATGGCGACTCTCGCGTTCACCAAGGGCCACGGCACCGGCAACGACTTCGTGGTCGTGTCCGACCCGGACGGCGAGCTCGACCTTTCGGATGACCAGGTCGCGATCCTCTGCGATCGCCACTTCGGCATCGGCGCCGACGGGCTGCTGCGCGTCGTGCGCTCGACGGCCATCGCCGAGGGGGCGGATGCCGCCGCCTCCGGCGCCGAGTGGTTCATGGACTACCGGAACGCCGACGGCTCGAAGGCGGAGATGTGCGGCAACGGCACGCGCGTGTTCGCCCGCTACCTCACGGACACGGGTCTCGCCGACATCACCGGGGGGCTGCGCATCGGCACGCGTGCCGGGGTGAAGACGCTCACGCGCAGCGACCGCGGCTTCGAGGTCGACCTGGGGGAGTTCCGCATCGAGCCGGGCGACGTGCTCGTGCGGGCCAAGGGGCTCCCGGTGGCCCGCCCGGGTGTGGGCGTCGACGTCGGCAATCCTCACGTCGTCGTCGCCCTGTCGTCGGACACCGAGCTGGACGGCCTCGAGCTCGCTTACCAGCCGGTTCTCGACCCCGCACCGGTCCGCGGCGCGAACGTCGAGTTCGTGGTGCCCGCCGATCCGCTCGTCCACGAGGGTGTCGGCGCGATCAGCATGCGGGTGTTCGAACGCGGTGTCGGCGAGACGCTCAGCTGTGGAACGGGTGTCGCCGCCGCCGCTCTCGCCGTCCGGCACTGGGCGGGCTCGGCCGCGCCGGACTCCTGGGTCGTCGATACTCGCGGTGGCACCCTGGGGGTGCGCATCGCCGACGGCCGCGTGTACCTCTCGGGCCCGGCATCCCTCGTCTTCACCGGCGAGGTCGCCCTCGCCTGAACGACGTCGTCGCGCGCGTCCTCCGCGCGCCACTGACGCGCGCCGCGGACGCCCGCCGCTGGCCCGTTCGCGGACGAACGGCGGCGTCAGGAGATGACGGCGATGGGCTCGCTCGGCGGGGAGCCGTGACGGCGCACGCGCAGCACGCGGTAGCCGCGGGCGGTTGCCGCGCGGTGCACCGAGAACCCTGTCGGGAAGGTCGCCGAGAGCCAGCGCTGCAGGGAGTCGGAGCCGAGGTTGCGCTGCACGACGAACCAGCCGTCGGAGCGTTCCTCGAGCCGGGGGATCCACTGCTCGAGCATCCCGTGCAGCTCGTTCTTGCCGACGCGGATGGGCGGGTTGGAGCGGATGGTGCGGAAGGAGATGTCCGTGGGAACATCTTCGGGCCGCACGGCGTTGATGTTGTCGAGGCCGAGCAGTTGCGCGTTCTGCCTCACGAGGTCGAGTGCGCGTTCGTTGACGTCGACGGCCCAGACGGTCGCGTGCGGAGCGTCCAGGGCGAGGCTCAGCGTGATCGGACCCCACCCGCTCCCCAGGTCGAGGAAGTTCCCGCCGGACGGCGGGGCGGGGGTGTTCGCCAGCAGCACCGATGTTCCGGCATCCAGGCGGTCGGGGCTGAAGACTCCACCCGCGGTGACCACCTCGAGCTCACGCCCGGCGAGGCTCACTCGGAGGCGGCGGAACTGCTCGGGACTCGATGGCGACGCGCTGAAATAGTGCTCGCTGCCCATGCCGGAAGCGTAGCGGAACGGAGCCCCGGACGTGGGGGCGACTAAAGTGCGAGGATGCCGCGGCATCGACCGCGGACGAAAGGAACACATGACCGAACAGACCACACCCCCGAGCACCGACGAGTCACCGGTGGATCCGGTCGACCGGGTGCTCTCGCGCGCCGAAGCGCACCGAGGGGTCCGGGTCTTCGGTGCGGCGCAGGCCCTCCAGGACGCCGCCACCGCGTACGGCGGGTCGACCGACGGCGATCAGTGGGATCGCGAGGAACGCGCAGCGCTGCGCCGTGTTCCGGGGCTCTCCACCGAGCTCGAGGACGTCACCGAGGTCGAGTACCGCCAGTTGCGACTCGAGAACGTCGTGCTCGTCGGCGTGCACCCGCAGGGCGAGCAGGCGGATGCCGAGAACTCGCTGCGCGAGCTGTCTGCGCTGGCCGAGACCGCCGGGGCCGTCGTGCTCGACGGCGTGCTGCAGCGGCGTCCGCACCCCGACCCGGCGACGTACGTCGGACGCGGCAAGGCGGCGGAGCTGCGCGACATCGTCGCGGCGGTCGGCGCCGACACTGTGATCGCCGACACCGAGCTGGCCCCCAGCCAGCGGCGCGCGCTGGAGGATGTCGTGAAGGTCAAGGTCATCGATCGGACGACCGTGATCCTCGACATCTTCAGCCAGCACGCGAAGAGCCGCGAAGGCAAGGCGCAGGTCGAGCTCGCACAGCTCGAGTACCTCCTCCCGCGTCTGCGCGGATGGGGTGACTCGATGTCGCGCCAGGCCGGTGGACAGGTCGGCGCGGGCGGCGCGGGAATGGGCTCGCGCGGTCCGGGTGAGACCAAGATCGAGCTCGACCGTCGCCGGATCCGCACGAAGATGGCGCTGCTGCGCAAGCAACTACGTGACTTCGCCCCGGCCCGTGAGGCGAAGCGCGCGGAGCGCAAACGGAACACGATCCCCTCGGTCGCGATCGCGGGGTACACCAACGCCGGGAAGTCGAGTTTGCTCAACCGCCTCACCAGCGCCGGTGTGCTGGTCGAGAACGCCCTGTTCGCGACCCTGGATGCCACCGTCCGCCGCTCCGAGACGACGGACGGGCGCGTCTACACCTTCACCGACACGGTGGGCTTCGTGCGGAACCTGCCGCATCAGCTCGTCGAGGCCTTCCGCTCCACGCTGGAAGAGGTGGGCGACGCCGACGTCATCCTGCACGTCGTCGACGCGTCGCATCCCGATCCGGCAGCGCAGCTGTCGACGGTGCGCGACGTGATGGGCGACGTGCACGCCGATTTCGGCCACGAGATCGTGGTGTTCAACAAGGCCGACCTCCTCGGGCCCGATGATCGTCTGGTGCTCCGGGGCCTGGCTCCCGCGGCGCTGTTCGTGTCGTCGCGCACGGGCGAGGGCATCGACGAGCTGCGCGCCGCGATCGAGGAAGCCCTGCCGCTGCCGGCGGTCGAGGTGCAGGCGGTCGTGCCCTACGACCGCGGCGATCTGGTCTCGGCGGTGCACGAGACCGGCCTCATCCTCGCGCAGGAGCACCGTGAGCAGGGCACGTTCCTGCACGCGCACGTCGGTGCGCGACTCGCGGCCGAACTCGCGCCGTTCTCCGGCTGACCCCCGCGCAGAAGACCCCCGCCGATGTCTCGGCGGGGGTCTTCTGCGCGGGGGCGACGCCCCGACGTGCGTGTCAGTCGAGCGCGAGCGTCGGGATCCCGGGCGTCTCGAAACTGAACACCGCGCCGAGGAAGCCCAACTCGCGTTGCAGGGAGTCGACGACGGTCTCGGCCCGACGGAAGCCGTGGCCCTCGCCCTCGTACAGCACGTAGGCGTGCGCGACGCCGTGTTCGACGAGCGCGTCGCGGATGGCTTCGGCTTGCGAGGGGGGAACGACGCGGTCTTCGGTGCCCTGCAGGATCAGCAGCGGAACTCGGAACCGCTCGGGATGCGACAGCGGTGATCGCTCGATGTAGACCGCCTCGGCCTCGGGGAGCGCTCCGATGAGGCCGTCGAGGTAGCGCGCCTCGAAGTCGTGAGTGTCCTCGGCCAGCGCGCGGGCATCCCCGACGCCGTAGCGCGAGATACCGGCCGAGAACACCTCGGTGTTCGTGACGGCGGCCAGCACCGTCCACCCGCCCGCCGAACCGCCCGCGATCGCGAGGCGCTCGGGGTCGGCGAGACCCGCGTCGGCGAGGGCGGATGCCGCGGCGGCGACGTCGTCGACATCGACGACGCCCCACTGGCCGTGCAACCGCTCGCGATACGCGCGGCCGTAGCCGGTGGACCCGCCGTAGTTGACGTCGAGCACCCCGATCCCGCGGCTGGTGAAGAACGCGGTCTTCACCGACGGCGAGGGGCCCACGTGCGAGGTGGGACCGCCGTGCACGAGGACGACGTAGGGAGGACGCTCGTCGGCGGGGCCGACGTGGTCGGGGCTGGTCGGGGCATACGCGAACGCGTGCACCGGACCGTGCGGCCCCTCCGCCGTCAGAGCACGGGCGACCGGCATCCATTCGACCCCCGGGTGGTCGCCACCGGTGACGAGCTCGGCGTCTCCCGAGTCGAGGTCGATCACCCACAGGCCGGCGAGGCCCGTCGCGTCGGAGCCGGAGACGAGGGCGCGCGATCCGCGGACGTCGTCGATCGAGGCACCCGCGCACACGGGCACGTCGAGGGGGCGCACGCCGCTCGGGGCGATCTCGACGACCTCGTCGGCGCCGTCGGTGCGGACCGCCACGATGCGGCCGTCTGGAGTCGCCCCGAACCACCGCGTGCCCAGCACCCACACTCCACCCCCGGTGTCGGCGTCGGCCGGGGCCACGGCCTGCGGGTCCTCGCCGATGCGCAGCCGGAACAGATTCCAGCGCCCGTCGGGGTCGTCGGTGTACAGCAGCTCGTCGTCGGCGATCCACACCGGCTGGAGCGGAGCGCGACGCGCACCGCCCGCGAGCTCGCGCACGGTACCCGTCGCGAGGTCGCGGACACGCACGGTCGTGGCATCCCACGGCATGTCGGGGTGATTCCACGCCGTCCAGGCCAGTCGTCGCCCGTCCGGCGAAAGCGCGGGGTGGACCAGGAAATCGCTGCCCTCGGCGAGGACCTCGGCATCGGAGCCGTCGAGCGGGATCCGCACGATGGCGCGGGCCGGGACCCGTCCCTCGCCGTGGATCTCGCGTACCGCCAGCAGCGAGCCGTGCTGCCAGGACAGGCCGCCGTGCCGTACGCCGTCGGAGGCCGGGGTCAGGGGTCGTGGCTCGCCGCCGGGAGTGAGCGCGTAGACGCGTTGATCGGTCTTCTCGACGTAGTAGAGCTCGCCGTCGTCGGAGGCCGTCCAGGCACCGCCGCCGTACTCGTGCACCGAGGAGCGCGCATTCGCGGGTGCCGGCAGCACGGTCTCGACCGCGCCGTCGGCGCGTCGACGGCGGACGGCGACGCGGCCGCCTTCGCTCGGCACGGATTCGCCCCACCAGATCTCGTCCCTGACGATCCGCGCCCCGTCGATGCGGGGCGACGACTGCGCGACGCGCTCGGGGGAGAGGGGGGAGGGCCAGGAAC
>NZ_CAKKMM010000175.1:0-7979 GCF_918698205.1 Microbacterium sp. Bi128
CAGCCAGCGGCACCGAGATGATGTTGTATCCGGTGGCCCACACGAGGTTTTGCCACATCTTCCGGTAGCTCGCCCTGGAAAGATCGAGCATTGACAGCACGGCCCGCGGATCGTTGCCGGCCAGGACCACACCGGCGGATTCCACGGCCACGTCCGTGCCGCCGCCAATCGCGATCCCCACCTCCGCCCGTGCCAGCGCGGGGGAGTCGTTGACGCCGTCGCCCACCATGGCCACCTTCAGCCCGCGGCCCTGGAGCTCCGCCACTTTCTTGTCCTTGTCGGCGGGGAGCACCTCGGCGAACACTTCGTCGATGCCGAGCTCGGCGGCGACGGCGTGCGCCACCTGCCGGGCGTCGCCGGTGACCATGGCCACCTTGATGCCGCGTGCCTGCAGGGCCCGGACGGCCTGGCGGGACTCGGGCCGCACGGCATCCTCGAGGCTGACAGCACCCAGGACCCTGCCGCCGTCCACGACATGGAGCACCGCTGCGCCGCGCTTCAGCCAGGCGCCGGTCGTGGCGGCCAACTCCGGCGGCTCCTGCAGACCCAGCTCCCGGAGCAGGGCCGGACCGCCCACCTGGACCGTGCGGCCGTCGACCGTGGCGCGGACTCCGCGGCCGGTCAGCGACGTGAACCCGTCCGCCGTCGGAAGCTTCAGTCCCCGTTCCCGGGCGGCGGCAACGATTGAGCGGGCCAGGGGATGTTCGCTGTCGGCCTCCACGGCGGCCGCGAGTGCCAGCACCGTATCCTGCGCGGCGTCTTGGCCGGTTGTTCCCGCGTCTGCGGCGCCGACTTCCTTGAGTTCCGGTTCGCCCCTGGTCAGGGTTCCGGTCTTGTCGAACAGCACCACATCGACTGTCCGCATGCGCTCCAGCGCCATCCGGTTCTTGATCAGGACGCCCGCCCGGGCGGCGCGCTCGGTGGAAATGGCGATGACGAGCGGGATGGCAAGGCCGAGGGCGTGGGGGCAGGCGATTACCAGGACCGTCACGGTGCGGGTGACCGCGTCTCCTATGCTGCCCATCAGGGTCCAGAAGATGAACGTCAGGACGCCGGTGCCGGCTGCGAAGTAGAAGAGGAAGGCCGCAGCCCGGTCGGCCAGGGCCTGGGCCCGGGAGGAGGACGCCTGCGCCTCGGCCACGAGGCGCCGGATCCCGGCGAGGGCCGTGTCCTCGCCGATGGCCGACACCCGGACCCGCACGGAGTTGTCAGTGGCGATGGTTCCGGCCACCACGGGATCCCCCGGGGCCCGCAGGACGGTTTTTGATTCGCCCGTGATCATGGATTCGTCGAATTCGGCCTGCCCGCCGCTGACGGTGCCGTCGGCCGGCATCCGGCCGCCGGGGCGGACCAGGATGGTGTCCCCGGCGCGGAGTTCGGCGAGGCTGACGGTCTCCGTGCCGGCGGCCGTGACGCGTTCCGCTTCGTCGGGCAGCAGCGCCGCCAGGGCATCCAGCGCACCCTGCGCCGAGCCGAGGGCGCGCATCTCGATCCAGTGGCCCAGCAGCATGATGGGGACCAGCAGCGCCAGCTCCCACCAGAAGTCGAGATCGAAACCGCCGATGCCGAGGCTGGTCACCCACGAGGCGATAAAGGCGACGCTGATGGCCATGGCAATCAGCGTCTTCAGTTCATTGAGTCCGCCCTTGAGGAACGGACGGCCGCCGTAGAGGTAGATCGCCGTGCCGAACACCGGCGGGATCCACGCTGAGCCGGGGAAGGCGGGAGGAGCGTAGCCCAGGAGTTCCGCGAACATGGGGCTGAAGAAGACCACCGGCACGGCCAGGGCCAGTGACAGCCAGAACCTGTCCCTGAACATCGCGACGCTGTGCCCGGCATGCTGGCCGTGGCTGTGTACCGTGTGCTCATCCGCGGCGGAGCCCACGGCATGGTTGCCGTGCGGCGTCCCGCCCGGGCTGTGGTTCCTGAGGCCCTGGTCCGCGCCGGGGCTGCTGTGCCGGTGTTCCATGGTGTGTGCTCCTGACGGATGCTCAGTCATCTGCGGCTACGCCAAACATACCCCCGGGGGGTATCTTTGGCAAGAGGGCATTTCCAGCCTCAGCGGACCTCGATAACGCCCATCATCCCGAGGTCCCAGACCACCAGACCACCCGGCATTTGCGGCGTCAGCTGATCAGCAGTCCCAGGGCCTCGGCCAGGTGGCCGACCTCGCGGACCGAGAAGCCCGCCGGAACCGGTCCGTGCCCGTTGGGGCTGGCCGGTACCACGGCATGGGTGAAGCCGAGCCGGTGCGCCTCCTGGATGCGCTGGTTGATGCCGGGCACCGGGCGGACTTCGCCCGCCAGGCCCACCTCGCCGAAGGCTATGAGCCGCTGGGGGAGCGGCTTCCTGGCCTTGGCCGAAGCCACCGCCAGGGCCACGGCGAGGTCCGTGGCGGGTTCGCTGAGCTTGACCCCGCCGACCGTTGCCACGTATGAGTCGTCCTTGTTCAGCAGGCAGCCGGCGCGTTGCTGCAGGACGGCCAGCAGCATCGCGACGCGCGAGCTGTCGAGCCCGCTGGTGGCGCGGCGGGGCTGGGAGCTGGCGCTCTCGGCGAGCAGCGCCTGCACCTCGGCCAGCAGCGGCCGGCGGCCCTCCAGCGTGACCGTGATGCAGGTTCCCGAAACGGGCTCCTTGGTCCGGGAGACGAACAGCCCACTGGGATCGGCGAGGCCCTCGATGCCGTCCTCGTTCAGATCGAAGCAGCCGACGTCGTCGGTGGGTCCGTAGCGGTTCTTGACCGCGCGCAGCAGCCGCAGCCGCGAGTGCCGTTCGCCTTCGAACTGGCAGACGACGTCCACGAGGTGTTCCAGCAGCCGGGGCCCGGCGATGGAGCCGTCCTTGGTCACGTGCCCGACCAGCAGCGTGGTCATGTTGCGGCGCTTGGCCGCGGCGATCAGGGACGCCGCCACCTCGCGCACCTGGGACACGCCGCCGGCGCTGCCCTCGACGTCGGCGCTGCTGAGGGTCTGCACGGAGTCCACCACCAGCAGGCGCGGCTCCAGCTTCTCCACCTGCCCCAGGGCCTGCCCCAGGTCAGTTTCGGCGGACAGGTACAGGGATTCGGCGACGGCGTCGATCCGGTCCGCGCGGAGCTTGACCTGGGCCGCGGATTCCTCACCGGTGATGTAGAGGACGTCCTGCGCCGTGCGGGCGAACTTGGCCGCAACGTCCAGCAGCAGCGTCGACTTGCCCACCCCGGGCTCGCCCGCCAGCAGGATCACGGCGCCTGGCACCAGCCCGCCGCCGAGCACACGGTCGAGTTCATCCACGCCGGTGGGCAGGAAAGCGGCGGTAGTGGCGTCGACGTCGGCGATCCGGCGGGCCGGTTCCAGGACCGTCGTGGCCGCCGTCGTCCGGGCGACGGCGGTGCCGGTCTCCTCCACGCTGCCCCACGCCTGGCACTCGCCGCAGCGGCCCACCCACTTGGCCGTCGTCCAGCCGCATTCGGCGCATTTATAGCCGGGCGCCTTCGGCCCCCGGGAAGTCTTCGTAGCCATTGGTCCACACTATCGGGGGCCAGTGACAACAAGTGCGCCGGCGGCGGACCAGCGACAACAAGCGCGCCGTGCGCCAGCTGCAGCAGCTACAGCGGGGGCAGGATGTCCCGGGCTTCCTTGGAATCCAGCCCCGCGGCCTCGAGCAGGTCCACCATGAGCGGGCGGAACAACATGACCACCGTTTCGCCCTCCAGCCGCTGGACGTCCAGTATCCGCGGATGCAGCCGGACGGCGATCTCGCGCAGCTCCGAGCGTGCTGTCCGCAGGTGGGCGCGGCGGGCGCCGTCGTGTACTTCCGCCAGACCGAGCGAGAGTTCGTCGACGGCGGCGGCCGTCTCCTGCAGGACCTCGGCGATGTTCTGGGTGGCCTCGTCCGAGAGCGCCGCATGGTTGATGGCGCTGGTCAGGCGGCGCGCAAAGACCCGGCTGTTGCGCAGCGCAAGATCGATGTAGTCCAGCGACTGCTCCATCTGGTCCAGCTCGTCCCGGTGCCGCCGGTAGGCTGGGGCCAGGGTTGCCACTTCGCCGGAGGCACGCAGCGACTGGCGCATGGCGTCGACGAGCGGCTGGCAGTTCCGGCCCCGGATGAGGGCATGCCAGGCCTGGGTGGAATCGCTGTAGCTCAGCGCCGAGGCGCATTCCCGCAGCACCTCGGCGAGCTCGTGCAGGAGCTTCTTGACGTCGCTGCGGGGTTCACGCCGCGGATCCTTGGGAACGAGGACGGTCATCAGCAGCGCGAACACTCCGCCCACCACGGCGTCGATGCTGCGGGTGAACGGACCCCCGATCGGTGCGGGCAGGAGCACCACGAGGACCGACTGCAGGCCCAGTTGCGTCGTGAAAATCGTCCCGCTGTCCAGGAACCTGGCCAGCAGGATGGAGAAAAGGAGCACGACGGCGGCCTGCCAGATTCCGGAGCCCAGCCAGTGCAGCAGCAGGTCTCCGACCACGATTCCGAGCGTGCAGCCCAAGCCCACCTCGATGACGCGGCGCAGTCTGGGGTCGCGGGAAAAACCGAGCGCAATAAGGGATGACGTGGCCGCAAACAACGGCCCGCTGTGACCCAGGACGTATTCTGCGAAAGCGTAAGCGCCCACGGCGCAAGTGGTCATCTGGATGGCCGGGCCCAGGGAGTTCCGGCTCCGGACAAAGCCGGTGCGGACCCGGCCGCGCAGGAATCGTGCGCTTGCGGAGAGTCCAGTCGCGGAGGCCATGCCCTCCAGTCTATTTGCTGCGCCGGGACGGCCGGCACGGCAGGACACGGCACGGGCCGCGGGCACTGTGTGGCCGATACGACTGTGACGCACAGAACACAATGGCGGCCCGGCATATGTAAGCCAATAGTCCCGCGTCGTTCACCGGCCGTTCACTTTGGTCCGCAATTCTCTTCACCTGGGCCACTTACGGTCGGTAAAGGTACAAACCCGTACGCATCCCTGCGGGCCTTCTCCAGGCCCGGCACTCACAGCCCTGGAAGGGGTACAACTCAGTGAAGGCTCTCCGCTTCGGCCGCAACGCGGCTATCGCTGTAATCGCCGTCGGCGCACTTGCGCTGACCGCCTGCGGTTCGGACAACGCAACCAACACGGCCCAGACCGCGGCGCCGTCCGCCTCGGGTCCCGCGGTCACCGGCACCCTGACCGGCATCGGTTCTTCCGCCCAGGGCGCAGCCATGGATGTCTGGAAGACCAACTTCGCTACCGCGAACCAGGGCGCAACTGTGCAGTACTCCCCGGACGGTTCCGGCGCCGGACGCAAGGCGATCCTCGACGGCTCGGCCCAGTTCGCCGGCTCCGATGCCTACCTCAAGGATGACGAACTCGCCAGCTCCAAGGAAAAGTGTGGTCCCGACGGAGCCATTGACATTCCGGTCTACATTTCCCCGATCGCCGTCGCCTTCAACGTCCCTGGCATCACGGACCTGAAGCTCGACGCCGCCACCGTCGCAAAGATCTTCCGCGGCGAGGTCGCCAACTGGAACGACCCCGCCATCGCGGCCATGAACCCGGGCGTCCAGCTGCCGGACCTCAAGGTCACACCGGTGAACCGCTCCGATGACTCGGGCACCACCACCAACTTCACCGACTACCTGTCCGCCGTAGCCCCCTCCGTGTGGACCGACAAGGCAGCCGGCGTCTGGCCCGCCAGCCTGAAGGGCGAGAACGCCAAGGGCACCTCCGGCGTCGTCAAGACTGTCACCGACACCCCCGGCGCCGTGACCTACGCCGACGACTCCGCTGTCAGCGGCAAGCTCGGCACCGCGCAGATCAAGGTCGGCGACTCCTTCACGAAGATCTCCGCCGAGGCAGCTTCCAAGGCAGTTGACCAGGGCAAGCCGGTCGAGGGCCGCAACGCCAACGACCTCGCCATCAAGCTGGACCGCACCACCACGGTCGCGGGTGCCTACCCGATCGTCCTGGTGTCCTACCACATCGTCTGCACCAGCTACGACACGCAGGCCACCGCTGACCTGGTCAAGGCCTTCGTCAAGTACGCCGCCTCCGACGCGGGCCAGAAGGCCGCCGCCGACGCCGCCAAGTCGGCGCCGCTGTCCAAGACCCTCCAGGACAAGGCCATGGCTGCCGTCGACTCCGTCAAGGCCAAGGCCTAGGGATACGCTGCGCCGCGAGGCGAAGTGGAAAAAGGCATAGTGGAAACACAGGCCTGATCGAGGTTCCCTGCATCATGGCGGCCGTCACCGGCGGCCGCCATGGAGCAGGGAACTGACGCGTTTGTTCCATACATCTAGATTTGCCGGGCACCGGCCGCGGAGGCCTCCGCACCCGGCGCCCGGATCCCATCCAAACCGAAGGACCGTGAAGTGACCACCACCTCCCTGACCAAGTCCCGGGGCGCAGGCCACGCCGGTGACAAAGTCTTTTCCGCAGCCACCTTGGCAGCAGGGTGTTTGATCCTCGTCGTGCTCTTCGGCGTGGCACTGTTTCTGGTGATCCAGGCGCTCCCCGCCCTCGTGGCTCCGGCGGACAAGATCCAGGGCGGCGAAGGATTCTTCACCTACATCTGGCCGCTCGTCATCGGCACCCTCATCGCCTCGGTGATCGCTCTCGTGATCGCGACGCCGATCGCGATCGGCGTCGCGCTGTTCATTTCGCACTTCGCGCCGCGCCAGCTCGCCTCCGGCCTGGGTTACGTGATTGACCTCCTCGCCGCCATCCCGTCCGTGGTCTACGGCGCCTGGGGCGTCGCGTTCCTGGCCAAGGAAATCTCGCCGTCGTACAACTGGCTGGCCGAGAACATGGGCTGGCTGCCGATCTTCCAGGGCCCCGCCTCCGCCACCGGCAAGACCATCCTGACGGCCGGTATCGTGCTCGCCGTCATGGTCCTGCCGATCATCACCTCCCTGACCCGCGAAATCTTCCTGCAGACCCCCAAGCTGCACGAAGAGGCCGCGCTGGCGCTCGGGGCCACCCGCTGGGAGATGATCCGGATGACCGTGCTGCCGTTCGGCCGGCCGGGAATCATCAGCGCCGTGATGCTGGGACTGGGCCGGGCCCTCGGCGAGACCATGGCCGTCGCGCTGGTGCTGTCCTCCGGAGCCCTGACCGCCAGCCTGATCCAGACCGGCAACCAGACCATCGCCGCCGAAATCGCCCTGAACTTCCCTGAGGCCAGCGGGCTCAAGGTCAGCACGCTGATCGCCGCGGGCCTGGTGCTGTTCGTCATTACCCTCGGAGTGAACATGATTGCCCGGGGAATCATCAGCCGGCACAAAGAATTCTCGGGAGCCAACTAAATGACCTCCACCCTGACTCCGGTACGCAAGCGCTCGGCGCTGACCAGGGGCCAACTGCCCAAGGCCGCGCCGTACATCGTCCTGGCCGTTGCCTTGATCCTCGGCGCGGCGATCCTCGCGCTGATCGGCTTCAATGCCTTCGGCTGGGGAATCGTCTCCGCCATCCTCTTCGCCGCCGGCCTGGTGGGCTGGAGCCTTGTTGTTGAAGGCGCCCGCAAAGCCAAGGACAAGCTGGCCACCTGCCTGGTTGTGGGGGCCTTCCTGATTGCCCTGCTGCCCCTGTTCTCGGTGATCTGGACCGTGCTGATCAATGGGCTCCCCGGGCTCCTGGATCCCGGTTTCCTCACCACCTCCATGAACGGGGTCACCGGCGCCTTTGACAACAAGACGGCCGAGGAAGGTGCCCCCCTGCTGGGCGGCATCTACCACGCGCTCATGGGCACCTTGCTGATCACGGTGCTCGCCACCCTCATCTCGGTCCCCGTGGGCCTGCTGACCGCGATCTACCTCGTGGAATACGGCGAGGACCGCGCACTGGCACGGGCCATCACCTTCTTCGTGGACGTCATGACCGGCATCCCCTCGATTGTCGCCGGCCTGTTCGCCGCCGCCGCGTTCTTCGCGGTGGTCGGCCCGGGCACCAAGACCGGCGCCGTCGCCGCCGTCGCACTTTCGGTGCTGATGATCCCGGTGGTGGTCCGCTCCAGCGAGGAAATGCTCAAGAT
>NZ_CAKKMM010000176.1:0-7940 GCF_918698205.1 Microbacterium sp. Bi128
GCCCCGGCTGGGTAGGGTAGGCAGGTCGCCCTCGCCCATCGTCGGCGAGCGGCATCCGATCTCGAATCGTCAGGAGTTCCCGTGTCCCAGACCCTCCCGTCCGGCTCCCTGAGCGGCAAGACCGCCCTCGTCACCGGTTCGTCGCGCGGTATCGGCGCCGACACGGTCCGCTACTTCGCCGAGGCCGGCGCGAACGTCGTCATCAACTTCCGCAACAAAGCCCCCCGTGCCGAGAAGCTCGCCGCGCAGCTGCGCGAGCTCGGGGTCGAGGCGCTCGTCGTCGGCGCCGACCTCACCGACCCGGCGTCGGTGCAGGCGATGTTCGACGAGGTCAAGCGCACGTTCGGCGGGCTCGACGTGCTCGTGCTCAACGCGTCCGGCGGCATGGAGTCGGGCATGGCCGAGGACTACGCGCTGACGCTCAACCGCGATGCCCAGGTCAACGTGCTCGAGACCGCGATGCCGCTGTTGCGCGACGGCGCGCGCGTGGTGTTCGTCACCAGCCACCAGGCGCACTTCATCCGTACCACGCCGACGATGCCCGAGTACGAGCCGGTCGCCCTCTCGAAGCGCGCCGGCGAGGACGCGCTGCGCGAGAAGATCCCCGCTCTCGAGGAGCGCGGTGTCGGATTCACCGTCGTCTCCGGCGACATGATCGAGGGCACCATCACCGCGACGCTGCTCGAGCGCGCGAACCCCGGGGCGATCGCGGCCCGCCGCGAGGACGCCGGAAAGCTCTACAACGTGTCCGAGTTCGCCGCCGAGGTCGCACGGGCCGCCGTCGACCCGGTTCCCGCCGACAACACTCGCCTCGTGGGAGACACGGACTCGTTCGGGGGTGAGTGACCGTGCGCGCCGTCGAGATCGAGTCGCTCGTCTCCGTCGGGCGCCCGGCGCTGTCGTCGGACGGTGAGTTCGCCGTGTACGCGACCTCCCGCCCGGACGTCACGGCCGATCGTGCCGTGGGCCAGCTGTGGCGGCTCGACCTGCCCGATGGTGGGCCGCGCCGCCTCACGCGCGGCGTTGCCGATCGTGCTCCCCGGCTCTCTCCGGACGACTCCACGATCGCGTTCCTTCGTCCTGACGGCCGCGGCCGCGCACAGGTGTTCGTCGTCCCCGCCGCGGGCGGCGAGCCGGTGCAGGTCACCGATCAGCCCGGGGGAGTGACCGAGGCGGCGTGGTCTCCCGACGGCACCCGCCTGGCCTTCACCGCTCGCGTCGTCGAGCCCGGCCGCTACGGCACGGTGGAGGGACGGGATGCCGCGGCCGAACCGCCGCGCCGGATCACCGGCATCCGCTGGCACGCCAACGGCCACGGCTATCTTGACCGCCCGGCGCACGTGTTCGTCGTCGATGCCCCCGCCGCCGACGCGGAGCCGTTCTACGAACCGGCCCCGGACGTCGTGACGCCGGAGAAGCGGGTCGTCGCCTCTGCGCCGCGGCAGCTCACCGACGGCGCGACGAGCTGGTCGGGCGTGACGTGGAGCGCCGACGGCCGCGCACTGCTGAGCCTCCCCGACGACATCGAGGATCGTGCCCGCGATCTGCGTTCGCGCGTGGTCGAGGTCGGCGTCGAGGGGGGAGAGGCGCGCGAGCTGCTCTCGACCGACGCGAACCTCTCGATCGACGAGGTCGCCGTCGCCCCCGACGGCACGGTGTTCCTGCGCGGCAACGACGTCGGTGCCTCCAGTGTCGATTTCGTCGCCCCGGGGACGGGCCTGTGGATGCTGACCGAGACCGGCCCGCGTCCGCTCACCGACCCCGAGACGATCGACCTCGGCGAGGTCGGTTCGCACGTGTCCTTCGCGGGCGACGACGTCCTCGTCCAGGACCGCACGCGGGGCCGCGTGCGGCTGCTGCGCGTCACACGCGCGGGAGAGGTGAGCGAGGTGCTCGGGGGTGACGTTGAGGTCACCGGCCACGCCGTCGCGGGCGCGCGGGTCGTGGCATCCGTGGCGTCGCCGACGTCGTTCGGTGAGCTCGTGCTCGTCGAGGGCTCCGCGCTGGCGCGGGTCCTCACCGATCACGGCGCGGCTGTACGCGAGCACGGCGTCGTGATCCCCGAAGAGCACGAGGTCGCCGGACGCGACGGATACCCCGTGCACGGGTGGGTCGCCGTCCCCGAGGGTGAGGGGCCGTTCCCGGTCATCCTGCAGATCCACGGCGGCCCGTACGCGTCGTATGGCATCCACCTGTTCGACGAGACGCAGGTGCTCGTCGACGCGGGTTATGCCGTGGTCTACAGCAACCCCCGCGGCAGCGCCGGGTACGGTCGCGCGCACGGGCGCTCGATCCGTCAGGCCATGGGGACGCTCGACTACTTCGACGTCATCGACTTCTTCGACGGCGTCGTGGACGCCGACCCGCGCCTGGATGCCGACCGCGTCGGTGTCATGGGCGGCTCGTACGGCGGCTACATGACCGCGTGGATCATCGCGCACGACCACCGGTTCGCGGGCGCCATCGTCGAGCGCGGGTTCCTCGACCCGACGGCGTTCCCCGGGTCGAGCGACATCGGCTCGTTCTTCGGGCAGGAGTACGTCGGCACCGATCCGGCGCTCATGGCCGCGCAGAGCCCGATGGCGGTGGTGGATCAGGTGCGCACGCCGACCCTCGTGCTGCACTCCGAGCTGGACTTCCGCTGCCCGCTCGAGCAGGCCACCCGGTACTACGCGGGGCTGAAGCAGGCCGGTGTCGAGGCCGAGATGCTCGTCTTCCCCGGTGAGGACCACGAGCTCACCCGCGCGGGCCGCCCGCGGCACCGCGTCCAGCGGTTCGACGCCGTGCTGGACTGGTGGCAGCGGCACCTCCCGACCGCCTGATCACGAGAAAGGGGCCCGAATGCCATGGCATCCGGGCCCCTTTTCGGTGCGGAGGAGTCAGACCTCTTTGCCGAAGCGGATCGCGCGCACGATCTGGAACACACCCAGGACGATGAGCGAGATGCCGATCAGCAGGAAGAGCGTCACCGCGCCGAGCAGCGGCGAGAACAGCAGCACGATGCCCGCGAGGATGCTGATGATCGCGAAGAAGATCGTCCACGCCTTCGACGAGCCGTCGCCCACGGTGGTCAGCGAGACGATGCCCTCGATGATCCACAGGATGCCGACGAGCGTGCCGACGAAGACGCCGAACCAGGCCGTGGTGGCGGCGAGGTTCGCGAACGAGAAGATGCCCGCGACGATGAACAGCAGGCCCAACACGATGTAGCCGATGCGCGCCCATCCGGCGCGATAGAAGATGCCGATCCCGATGTTCACGAGGCCGGCGATGATGACGTAGACGGCGATGATGCCGACCGCGACCTGGGCGGTGCGCCCGGGCCACAGCAGGATCAGGAGACCGACGATCAGGGAGACCGCACCGCTGACGGCCAGGGCGGTGCGTACCGCCCGGACCGCGGGCGTACTGGACGAGGTGGAGGTGGACATGGCGAGCCTTTCCTGGACGAATGCTGAGAGCTTCGAGCCTCACCTTAGACCCTGCAATGAACGTCGTGGGGGGACCAACGTCATCCCAGCAACAGGGCGACTCCGAACAGGACGGGGAGGCACCCGATGGTCGAGAGGAACACCACGTCGCGCGACAGGATTTCGCCGACGCCGTACCGCTGGGCGAAGTTGAAGACGTTCTGCGCCGTCGGCAGCGCGGCGAGGACGACGACGATGAAGACCTGATCGGCCGGCAGCGAGAACGCCACCGCGACACCCCACGCGACCGCCGGCATCACGAGGAGCTTGAGCGTCGTGGCGATCACCACGTCGACACGGCGACCGGGTTCGGTGAGCACCCGCTGACCGTACAGAGACATGCCGTACGACATGAGCAGGATCGGGACGCAGGCCGCGGCGAAGAACGTCAGCGGATCGATGACGATCGGCGGCAGGTCGATGTCGAGCACCGCGACGAGCACGCCCAGCGCGGAACCGATGAGCATGGGGTTCTTCGCCGTCTGGGTGAGAATGCGCCGGGGCGAGCGCGAGCCGGAGGTCGCGGCATCCAGGATCGCCAGCGCGATGGGCATGAGGATCAGCAACTGGAACAGGATCACCGGGGCCGAGTACGCCGCGTCGCCCAGCATGTAGAGCGAGATCGGGATGCCGATGTTGTTGCTGTTCACCTGGCCCGCCGACAGGGCGCCGATGACGGTCTCGGCGGTGCGGCGACGCAAGACCAGCGCCGAGACGAGCGCGTAGCCGAAGATGATGACGGCGGCGGTGATCATCGACACCGGCAGCAGCGCCGAGAACAGCGTCTTCACGTCGGCGCGGGCGAGCACGACGAACAGCAGGAACGGTGACAGGACGAAGAACGTCAGTCGGCTGAGCACCGGCCGGGCGTGCGGACCGAGCAGATCGATCCGGGCGATGATGTAGCCGACGACCACGGCGAGCCCGATGACGGCGAATCCGGTCAGGATGCCACTCATGCCACGGCCCCGGGGCAGGCCCGCGCGCCGCGGGGGCGGCGTCGCGATTCCATTGAGGCGAGCCTAGCGGAGCGCTCCGTTGCTCCCGTTCGCCGCCGACGGAGGTTCCTCTCACCCGAGCGACTCCGCCATCCGGCGCATCGAGGCGACCTCGATCGACTGCTCGGTTACGAGGTGCTGGGCGAAGCTGACGACCCACGGGTTGGAGAGAGACCCGGTGATCTCGCCCGCCGTCTCGATGGCTCCCACGTGGTGTTCGATCATGAGGCGTAGGAACACCTTCGCCGCCTCCACACCGGTGGCGGCCTCGAGCTCCGCGAACCCCTCGGGCCCGATCATGCCCTTCATGGTCATCGTCGCCGGCCCACTGTTCGCCGTCGCGCTCGAACCGTGTCCGCCGTGTGCGCCCCCGGTCGTCTCTGCCGCCGCCGCCCATGCGGCGAGCCACTTCTGCGAATCGCCGATCTCACCGGCCTGGGCCACCTGCATCTTCTCGGCGAGATTCCCCACGCGGTGGGGGACGTCGGGGGCGGACGCGAGGATCTCACCCATCCGGACCGCCTGCTGGTGGTGGTCGATCATCATCGTGACGAACATCACCTCCTCGGCGGTCGGGGCGCCCGACTGCGCCGCGCGGGCCGGCGGCGGTGCGGACGCGGGCACCGTCACCCCGACGGTGCCGATGACGATCCACGAGCCCACGGTCGCGAGCACGAACAGCGCGGCGACGATCGCGTACTTCTTCACATCTGCTCCTCGAAGATCGGCCGGGTGTGCGGCGCGGGCTCGCCGCACACCCGGCTGTCAGTGTCGCGTCAGGCCTGGGACCCGGCGCGGCGCCGTCGGTTCCGCACCAGCACGACGCCCAGCACGATGGCTCCGACGGCCAGCGCGGCTGTCGGCAGGACCCACGCCGTGTCGGCGCCGGTCGCCGGCAGCGCCGACGACCCGGTGTGCGCCGGCGCCCCGGTCGCGCCGCCGGTGTTCGCGGACGAGCCGCTGCCGCCGCCCGAACCACCGCCGGCCCCCGCCGTCGGTGACGGTGACGGTGTCGTGGACGGGGTCGGCGTCGTCGTAGCGGTGGCGGTCGGCGAGGCGGACGGGTCCGGGCCGCCGCTTGCCTTCACGGTGAGCGTCCGCGGCGCCGACTCGCTGGAAGCGGCGACGTTGTTGCCCTCGTAGTACGCCGTGAGCGAGTGCTCGCCCTTCGACAGTCCCGGGATCTCGATGGTGAAGGATCCGTGGTCGTCGCGGCGCAGATCGTAGCTGGCGATCTCTGTGCCGCCGTCTCGCAGGCGCACGGTGCCGTTGATCCCGAGGTCGCCCGCCTCGATCTTCACGGTCGCCCGGGCCGGCTCACCCGCCGCGACGGTGTCGGATGCCAGGTCGAGAGCCGTCGTGCTCGGGGCGTTGGTCTGCCAGCCCGGGACCACGAGCTCGTCGGTGGAGACGAACCCGTTGCGGTACTGGCGGCTTTCGGGCGTCCACGGCGACTGGGCCGTGAAGTCGCGCGGGTAGAGGGTGAAGCCCTGCCAGTGGGTGGGCATGGGGCTCTGGTCCTCGTCACGCGCGATGTGGTGGAACCCGACGTTGACGAACGCGATCGGATCCGTGATCTTCTCGTCGTCGACGAAGTCGATCAGGGTCGTGCCCTCGCAGCCGGGCGCGGCGTTGTCCTGCGGTCGCAGCTCGCAGTCCTTCTTCTGCGTGAAGGCGACGTCGTTGCGCAACGCGGGGTTGGACGGATAGGCCTCGGTCTTGCCGAAGATGATCTCGTATCCCCGGGGATGCCCATCGGCGTTCAGGCTCGACGGGCTGTACGTCCACCACCCGCGACGCGGCGCGATGTTGCGGAAGGACTCGGTCTCCACCCGGGAGTAGGTCGTCTCGATCAGTGGCGAGATCGCGCCGCGTTCACCGGTCGGTGCCGAGTTGAACTCCTCGACCACCTGGTCGTCCTTGCCGCCGATCCCGAAGTCCACGCGCCAGACGCCCGAGTGGTAGTGCGACGGGGTGTAGTCCGACTCGCCCGTGCCGACGGGCCAGCCGTAGGCGCGGGGATCGAGTCCCTCCATCTGGTCGACCCACTGGTGCACGGAGATCTCGCCCGTCGCCCCGAGGCCGACGTCGATCGACCCGTTGTCGTGAAGCGTGTACCGGCTCTCGTACTCGTAGTTGCCGATCGTCACGTGGCTGAACAGCACCAGTGCCGTGCCCTGCAGCGTGACACGGTGCGCGGTGTCCCCGTATCCGCCCTGCCGGTTGCCGTCCGCGTCGGTGGTGTACGTCGTGAAACTGCTGCGGCCGGCGAGTCCGGTCTCGACCTCGTTGAGGCACATGATGGGTTTGTCGTCGACGGAGACGAGCTCACCGGCACCGTCGGTGCCGACGGCGTCCACGGTGAGGATCTCGGCGTCGGGGTCGGGGCACTCCTCGACCGTCATGGTGTCGGTGGTGAGCGAGCTCCATCCGACCGCACTCATGTCCTCGAACTCCGCCGTGCCGCTGTCGTACGGCACGTTCATGAGCACCGGCGCGACCGAGTCGAACGCCTGGATCGGGGCGGGGTCGTTGATGCCTTGGAAGAAGACCTTCTCGATCGTCAGACCGCTCGTGGCATCGATCCGCCAGCACAGGTCCCACGTGGTGCCGGCGGCGAGCTTCTTGGTGACTCGCGATTCGCCGGAGCAGTACGCACCGGCGCCGCCGCCGGGCTCGGCCTCGGCGGCGCTGGCGGGCGCCGCGACGGACGCGACCGCGGCGCCGCCGATGATGGAGGCGACGAGCGCCGCGGACAGGAGTTTTCTGAGGTTCATTCGCCGTGCTTTCATGTCAGCGTCGAGACGGTTCTGTCGGTGAGGTTCACGACGATCTGGCTCAAGTTCAGCCAGATGCCGTCGAGGGAGCGCCCCTGGAACGTGATGCAGCGATCCGTTTCGCAGTCGGGAACGTTCTGTCGCGTGAGGGCGGGAATGTTCGACGTGGCCACGAATTGCAGCTGAGCGGGGTTGGTCAGCGGGGTGCCGGTGGCCTTGGCGAACGTGTCGCGCACGTTGGTGGCGGTCTCCGAAGCGATCACGAGGTCCATTGCGAACAACGCCTCCCGCTCGGAGGGGGAGGGGTGTGCCTTGCCGATGCGCTTCTCGCTCACCTCGCCCGACCCGAGGTCGACGATCTGGGAAACGAGTTCCGACGAGGCGTAGTCATAGGACTGCACTTCGAGAAGGCGTCGGTCGGGGGAGGTCGTCTGCGGGACGTCGAGCGAGAGGAACTCGTAGCCGCGACTGCCGTCGACGCGGAGCGCGGAATCGTTCTCCGCCGCCTGCGCCAGCGCCCGTGCGTACCCGAACTCCTCCACGCTCGGCGCATCGAGCGCCTTTCCCAGCGTGGACGGCTGTGCGGTCGGCATCCCCTCGGGAAGTGCCGGGGGAGTCGTGCTCAGCGCCGACACGACGCTTGCGGCCGCCTGCTCCGGGGACGATCCCTCGTGCACCAGGAGGAGCGTGCCCTC
>NZ_CAKKMM010000177.1:0-7918 GCF_918698205.1 Microbacterium sp. Bi128
ATCGTGTGGAGCGGCGCGCTGCTCGGCATCCTGTTCCGCGTGTTCTGGCTGCACGCGCCGCGCTGGCTCTACGTGGCGCTGTACCTCGCGCTCGGCTGGGCGGCCGTGATGTACCTCGTCGACCTGCTCGACGCGAACGTCGCGATGATGGTGCTCGTCGTCATCGGCGGTCTGCTCTACACGGCCGGGGCGATCGTGTACGCCCTGAAGCGACCGAACCCGTGGCCCGGGCACTTCGGGTTCCACGAGATCTTCCACGTGTGCACCGTGCTGGCGTTCCTGTGCCACTGGACCGCGTGCCTGCTCATCGCCCTGGCCCCGGCGTACCACGGGGGCTGAGCGCGCGCGTCGGCGTCAGCTGCGAGGAGCGGCGGGGTCGATGTCTTCGTCGTCCGTCTCGCTGGCGGCCTGTGCGGCGCGCGCCTGCTCCTCGGCGTCCAGCTCGGCGTTGACCTCTTCGCGGTAGCGACCGCGACGGATGCGGCGGAGCATGTCCCACACGAGCAGGAAGACCGCGACACCGATGAACGCGATCGCGGCGAACCCGAGGGGGCCGGGGGTGACGATCGAGGGGTCGGGAGTCGACGCGGGGGTCGGCGTGGCCGCGAGGGCCGCGAGCGCGGTGAGCATGAAGTCCTTCGGTCCGGGCGGAAGCGCGTAGCCTGGAAGTCCAGCCTAAAGCCCGGGGAGACCATGACGACGCAAGCGATGCTCGACGAGCGCTACGGCCGCACCCGGTCGCCGCGCCGCCGCATCGCCCTGTGGAGCATTGTGGCCGTCGTGGCACTCGGACTGACCGGGGCGCTGGGGTGGACGACGGTCGCGAACAGCCTCGCCTCCGTCACGTCCACGGGAACCGGCTTCACGGTGGCGGATGCCGAGCGCGTCACGGTCTCGTTCCAGATCACCTCCCCCGTCGGGCAGCCGGTGGCCTGCGCGCTCGAGGCACAGGACGAGGAGCACGGGACGGTCGGATGGCGGGTCGTGGAGTACCCGGCATCCGAGGAGCACAGCCGGGCGTTCACCGAAGAGATCCCCACACTGGCCCTCGCGACGACGGGTTTTGTCAACTCCTGCTGGGTACCGTAGGCTTTTTCTTCAAGACGCGCCCCGGCTCGATGCCGGGGCGTTCGACATATGTCCCGGCGGGTGCAGTCTGTGTGCCGCTCACGCCGGCCTGATCGACGAAGGAGACCACCGTGACTGGCGACACTCAGGTGACGTTCCTCACCCAGGATGCCTACGACCGTCTCGCCCACGAGCTCGAGCACCTCTCGACCACGGGCCGCGAAGAGATCGCCAAGCGCATCGAATCGGCCCGCGAAGAGGGCGACCTGAAGGAGAACGGCGGCTACCACGCCGCCAAGGACGAGCAGGGCAAGCAGGAGGCCCGCATCCGCACCCTCCAGCAGCTGCTCAAGGACGCCAAGGTCGGCGAAGCCCCCGAGAGCACCGGCGTGGTCGAGTCGGGTACGGTCGTGACCGCGCTCATCGCCGGCGGCGAAGAGAAGTTCCTGCTCGGCAACCGCGAGATCGCGGTCGACTCCGAGCTCGACGTGTACAGCGAGGCCTCGCCGCTGGGCGCCGCGATCCTCGGCATGAAAGAGGGCGAGAGCGGTTCCTACACCGCCCCCAACGGCAAGCAGATCCCCGTCGAGATCATCACGGTCGAGACCTACTCCGGCCAGTGAGCCGGTGATCCCGCGAGCCGCTCCCCCGATTCGGGTGGGCGGCTCGCGGCGTTGTGGGCGCGTGTGCCGGGGGCGTGTCAGTCGGGGACGACGGTGGCGATGAAGCCGGCCTCTTCGAGCGTGCGGATCACGAGCGCTCGGTGCTCCGCGCCGCGGGTCTCGACGCTGAGCTGCAGGATGACCTCGCTGATCTGCAGGCCCTGACCGTGCCGCGTGTGCAGCACCTCGATGACGTTCGCGCCCACCTGCGCCAGCAGCTCCGACACCCGCGCGAGCTGCCCCGGTCGGTCGGGCAGCGGGATCCGCAGCGACATGTACCGACCGGATGCCGAGAGCCCGTGGGCCACGACGCGCTGCAGCAGCAGCGGGTCGATATTGCCGCCGGACAGGATCGTCACCGTGGTGCCGGTGGCCTGGATCTTGCCCGCGAGGATGGCCGCGACACCGACGGCGCCGGCGGGCTCGACGACCTGCTTGGCGCGTTCCAGCAGCACCAGGAGCGCGCGGGCGATGTCGTCCTCGGTGACGGTGACGACCTCGTCGACGTACTGACGGATGAGCTCGAAGGGCAGGTCACCCGGACGGGCCACGGCGATGCCGTCCGCGATCGTCGGGGTCGTGGGCACCTGGATCGGATGTCCCGCCGCGAGCGAGGTCGGGTAGGCGGCCGAGTTCTCGGCCTGCACCCCGATGATGCGCACGTCGCGCCCCTCGGCGGCAGCGCGTGCCTTGACCGCCGCGGCCACACCGGCGGCCAGTCCCCCGCCGCCGATACCGACGATGACGGTGTCCAGGTCGGGGAGGTCCTCGACGAGCTCGAGACCGAGGGTCCCCTGCCCGACGATGATGTCGCGGTGGTCGAACGGGTGGATGAGCACCGCCCCGGTGCGCTCGGCGAACTCGGCGGCCAGGCGCAGCGGCGTCTCGACCGTCGCTCCCTCGAGCACGACTTCGGCGCCGTATCCGCGGGTGGCGAGGAGCTTGGGCACCGGCACGCCCAGCGGCATGAAGATCGTGGCCGCCATGCCCAGCTGCTGCGCGGCGAGAGAGACGCCCTGCGCGTGGTTGCCAGCCGAGGCCGCGACCACTCCGCGGGCACGTTCCTCTGCCGTCAGCCGCGACAGACGGTACGTCGCGCCGCGGATCTTGAACGACCCGGTGCGCTGGAGGTTCTCGAGCTTGAGGTGCACCGGCACACCGAGCAGCTCGGTGAGGTGGAGCGATTCGTCGAGGGGCGTCCGCGTGATGATGCCGCGCAGGGTCTGCGCGGCATCCTCGAACTCGGCCAGGGTGGGCGTGTCGTTCATGATCTCCTTCCGGAATCCCGCGGCACCGTCTGCCAGATCAGGTCGGCGGCGTCCACGGACGAACCGTCATCCCGCCACGCCTTGGTGCTGAGGTAGACCGCGACCACGTTCACGAACGCGGCGAGCGGGACGGCGAAGAGCGCGCCCGGGATGCCGCCGATCATGGCGCCACCGGCGACGACGAGCACCACGGCCAGCGGGTGCACCTTGACCGCCGTGCCCATGAGGATCGGCTGCAGGACGTGGCTCTCGAGCTGCTGCACGCCGAGCACGACGATCAGCATGAACAGGGCGATCAGCGGCCCGTTGTACACGAGGGCGACGAAGACCGCGAGGGCGCCGGTGACGACGGCCCCGACGAAGGGGACGAAGGCGCCGAGGAAGACCAGCACGCCGATGGGGATCGCCAGCGGCACGCCGAGAAGGAACGCGCCGACACCGATGCCGACCGCGTCGATCGTGGCCACGAGGAGCTGTGTGCGCGCGTACGTGATCACGGTGCGCCAGCCCGCGCGGCCCGCGCCATCGACCGCCGGTCGGGCCACACGGGGGAAGAGCCGGGTCGTCCAGCGCCAGATGCCCCCGCCGTCGGCGAGGAGGCACAGCAGGATGAACAGCGTCAGAAGGAGGCCCGTGGCCACGTGTCCCAGCGTCGTACCGATCGCGAGGGCTCCGGTCCACAGAACCTCGGCCTGCTGCTGCAGGAACGTCCCCGCCTGCCGGAGGCCGTCGTCGATCTGCTGCGCGCTCAAGTGGAGCGGACCGTCGATGAGGTACTGCCGGAACTGGCCCACGGCATCCACGGTCCGGTCGCGCACCGACGCGAACTCGCGCGTGATCTGCCAGACCGCCAGCCACATCAGTCCCGAGATGACCGCGATCGTGCCGAGGACGGTGACGACGATGGCGAGCCACCGCGGCCACCGGTGCCGCAGCAGGAACGAGAACGCCGGCCACACCAGTGCGGTGATGAGGATCGCGACGAGCATCGGGACCACGAGGAGCTTGAGCTGGATGACCAGCCACACCACGACGCCGATCGCGGCCGCGATGACGAGCAGACGCCACGCGTAGGCCGTGGCCTGTCGTAGGGCCGGCGGGACCGGCGGCTGCAAATCGCTGGAGACCGTGCGGCGCTTGAGGGCGTCGAGGAAGGATCCGCGAGGTTCGGGATCGTTTCCGCTCATCCCGTCAGCCTACCGCCGCGCTCCCGCCCTCATGTCCGGTCGTGTCGGAGGTCCCGGTTACGGTGAGACGCATGACCACGACGCTCCGGCGTGCCGACGCGCGCCGCATCGCCCTGGCCGCCCAAGGGTTCGGCCGCCCCCGTCCCGAGACCGTGGGGACGCGCCAGATCACCGGTGCCCTCCACCGCATGCGCATCCTGCAGATCGACTCGGTGAACGTGTTCTCGCGTTCGCACTACATGCCGCTCTTCGCGCGTGTGGGCGCCTACGACACCGCTCTGCTCGACAAGGTCGCCTTCTCGCCGCGCCCGAAGTGGGTGGAGTCCTGGGCGCACGTGGCATCCCTCGTCGCCGCCGAGGACTGGCCGCTCTTGCAGTTCCGGCGCGACGACATGCGCCGCAAGTACGGGCACGACGCGTGGGCAGAGGCCAACCAGCCGCTGCTGCAGTGGCTCCGCGACGAGCTCGCCGACCGAGGCCCGCTGCGCCCGGCCGAGATCGACCACGACGCCCGCAGCGGCTCGCGTGGATCGTGGTGGGGGTGGGACGACGTCAAGAACGGCTTGGAGCGGCTGTGGCTGTTCGGTGAGGTCGCGATCGCGGGGCGCCGGGGGTTCGAACGGCGGTACGCCCTGACCTCCGACGTGCTGCCGGCCGCGGCCCTCGATCGCGTGGTTCCGCGCACCGAGGCGATCGCCGAACTCGTCCGACGCGCGGCCCTCGCCTACGGCGTCGCCACGGCGGCGGATCTGGCCGACTACTGGCGCATCCGCGACCGCCCCGCCGTGATCGCCGCGATCCACGACCTCGTCGACGCGGGTGAGCTCCTCCCCGTCCACGTCGAGGGCTGGCAGGTCGGCGGCCGCCCCGCGAAGGCGTGGCTGCACCGGGATGCCGCGCGCCCGCGCCGCATCGGGGCGACCGCGATCCTCACGCCGTTCGACCCGGTCGTGTGGTTCCGCGACCGCGCGGAGCGGCTGTTCGACTTCGACTACCGCATCGAGATCTACACCCCCGCCCCGCAGCGCCGCTTCGGCTACTACTCGCTGCCGGTGCTCGTCGACGACGACATCGTGGGCCGGCTCGATCTCAAGGCCGATCGCGCGGCCGGCGCGTTGCGCGTGCAGTCGGCCTGGTGGGAGCCGGGTGCGCCCGCAGACGCCGCCGCACGCGTGGCGGACGAGCTGCGGGTCGCGGCGCGGTGGCAGGGCCTCGAGCACGTGACGGTCGCACGCTGGGGCGACGCGGCGGACGCGATCGCCGGCGCGCTGGGGTCGACGCGCCACGAGCACCCCGACGGTCGCCGGAACTGAAGCGCCCCCTCACCCGGACCGGGAGAGGGGGCGCGTCACGCGGATCGCGTCAGAACTGCACGCGCGGCGGCTCCGAGATCGCGGCGCCGTCGACGACCTCGAAGAACTCGCGCGAGTGGAAACCCAGCTGCCGGGCGAAGAGGTTGTTGGGGAACACCTTGATCTTGGTGTTCAGCTCGCGGACGCCGCCGTTGTAGAACCGGCGCGACGCCTGGATCTTGTCCTCGGTGTCGACGATCGACTGCTGCAGCTGCAGGAAGTTCTGGCTCGCCTGCAGCTGGGGGTAGGCCTCGGCCACCGCGAACAGAGACTTCAGCGCCTGCTGCATGTGGCCCTCGGCCACACCCGCCTCGGCGGGGCTCTGCGCCGAGATCGTCTCGGCGCGCGCACGCGTGACGTTCTCGAACACGGCCTTCTCGTGCGCCGCGTAGCCCTTGACCGTCTCGATGAGGTTCGGCAGCAGATCGGCTCGGCGCTTGAGCTGGACGGTGATGTCGCTCCACGCCTCGTCGACGCGCACGTTGAGGGAGACGAGCGCGTTGTACGTCGCCCAGAGATAGATCCCCGCGATCACCAGGATCGCGACGACCACGATGACGGGGACGAGCCACTCCCACATGTTTGGGTTCTCCGTTCGACGACTGCCGCATAATCCTAACGGCGCGATCGCCGTGCGGAAGGAGCACGCGGACGACTCCCAGTGGATACGCACGCAGGACGCCCGATACGTACCCCCGGTGGGACTCGAACCCACACTGAAGCGATTTTAAGTCGCCTGCCTCTGCCATTGGGCTACGGGGGCGGATGCCACGCTCCACCGTAGCGCGGAGGGTGACGGCATCCGGAAACGACGAGACCCCCGCGGTCATCCGCGGGGGTCTCGGTCGGAACGTCAGCTGGCGGCGCCGACCTTCTCGGGCTTCGAGTCGGCGGGAGCCTCGGCCGCGGGCTGTGCCGGACGCGGACGGGCGGCGAACTCCTCGAAAGCGGCGCGCGGGTTCTGCACGGCCTCGAGCGACACGGTCTCGCGACCGTGGAAGAAGTTCTGCACCCAGTCGCCGACGACGCGGAACTTGCGCTCCCACGTCGGCATGGCGAGGCCGTGGTACCCGCGGTGGGCGAACCAGGCGAGCAGACCCGTGAGGGCGAACTTTCCGGACTGGAACGCGCCGTTGTACAGGCCGAGGCCCGCGACGGCGCCGAGGTTCTTGTGGAAGTACTGCTTGGGCTCCTCGCCGCGCAGCACCGCCACCAGGTTCTTGGCCATGAGCTTGCCCTGGCGCACCGCGTGCTGGGCGTTGGGGACGCAGAAGCCGCCCACGCCACCGCCGGTCAGGTCGGGCACGGCCGAGACGTCGCCGGCAGCCCACGCACCCTCGACGATCTCGTCGTCGGTGCCGACGCGCAGGTCGGGGCGGGTGCGGATGCGGCCGCGCTCCTCGACGGGCAGGTCGCTGCCGCGCACGACGGTGGGGTTGGCCATGACACCCGCGGTCCAGATGATGAGGTCGGTCGGCAGCTGCTCGCCCGTGGAGAGCTCGATGACGCCGTCGACGGCACCCTTGACCTGCGTGTCGAGGTGCACGAACGCACCCTTCTTCGCGAGGTCGGCCAGCACCCACTCGCTCGTCTTCTGCGACACCTCGGGCATGATGCGCCCCATGGCCTCGATGAGGTGGAAGTGCGTGTCGTCGAACGCGAGCGTCGGGTACTGCTTCAGCAGCGACGACGCGTAGGCGCGGAGCTCGGCGAACACCTCGATACCCGCGAAGCCGCCGCCGACGACGACGACGGTCAGCAGACGGTCGCGCTCGGGGCCGGCCGGGAGCACGGACGCCTTCTCGAAGTTGGACGTCAGGCGATCGCGGATCGCGACGGCCTCTTCGATCGTCTTGAGGCCGATGGCGTTGTCGGCGATGCCCGGGATCGGGAACGTGCGCGAGACGGCGCCGGCGGTGACGACGACGTGGTCGTACTCCTGCTGCCACGACTCGTCGCCCGCGATCGGGGTGATCGTCGCGGTCTTGGACGCGTGCAGGATGCCGGTGATCTTGCCCGCGATGACCGTGGTGCGCTTGAGGTGACGACGCAGACCGACCACGACGTGGCGGGCCTCGATCTCACCGGCGGCCACCTCGGGGAGGAACGGCTGGTACGTCATGTAGGGCAGCGGGTCGACGAGAGTGACCTCGGCCTCGTTGCGGCCGAGGAGCTTCTCGAGCTTCCAGGCGGTGTAGAAACCCGCGTAGCCTCCGCCGACGATGAGGATCTTGGGCACGGTGCTGGTCACGATGGAAGAGACTCCTGGTTTGTGGTGCGGCTCGGCTCGCGAGATGTGCGCGCCTGTCGGATTCGCCGGGCAGCAGCACTGACGCCGAGCGTGATCATTATAGCGGCGAGGGTGCCTCCCGCGAGCTTGA
>NZ_CAKKMM010000178.1:0-7896 GCF_918698205.1 Microbacterium sp. Bi128
GACGGTTCGGTGATCGGTGACGTCCGCGGCCGCGGCGCCATGCTGGCCATTGAACTCGTCCAGGCCGGTTCCAAGGAGCCGAACCCGGAGCTGACCAAGGCCGTCGCCGCAGCCTGCCTCAAGGAGGGTGTCATCATCCTCACCTGCGGCACCTACGGCAACGTCATCCGGCTGCTGCCGCCGCTGGTCATCAGCGACGAGCTGCTGCTGGACGGCCTCGGGGTCCTGGCCGCGGCCATTAAGGCCAACGCCTAGCCCAAGGCCCAATGAGCTGCCGGGAAGGCGATCCTTTCCCGGCGAGCCGGCGCTACCCGAAAACGGGCGACACAGCGGAGGAGCCGCGGACACCATGTCCGTGGCTCCTCCGCTGTTTCCGGCCTGGCTTTTCCGACCCTGCATCCGGGCCCTGCATCCGGGCCCTGGCTTGTCCGGCCCTGCATCCGGGCCCTGCATCAGGTCCTACTTCCAGGCGGTCGCGTCCAGCTGGATCGCCACCACGTACAGGTGCTGGCCCTGCTCGATCTTCTCCACCTCAGTGACCCGCACCTTCGTTTCCGGAATCGTGCCCATCGGACGGCCGACGCCGATCCCGTAGCTCAGCACGCCCTCGAAGTCCCCGGCCGGCGCGTAGCTGGTGAGCGCCTGGTATCCGATTGCCGGCGGCGGCGCACTGGTCACGGTGCTGGCCGTGCCGTCCGCGGTGTGCGACTGGGCCCCGCGGAAGGTCACCTCGAGGAGGGTTCCCGTGCCGGGCATCGGGATGGGCAGGCCGCTGCCGTCGTCGACGAGTTCGGGGACCGTTTCGACGTCGTAGCTGGGGAAGCCGCCGGTGAAGCGGAAGCTCAACTGGTCGTACGGCGGTGCGTCGGAGGGGTGCTGGCCCGCGCCGATGGCGGCCAGCGTCGGCAGCGGTGCCGCCGGCGGGGGCGCGATCGGCACAGGGTTCTTGTGGTCCGTGTGGAACGGGGTGGTTGGCCCCGGCACGGACCAGTCGTGGGTGACCGTGGAGGAGATCACCTTGTCGCCTGGTTGCGGCGGTGCCGTTTCGTCGGCATCCCCGGTTGCCGACGGCGACGGGCTGGCGGTCGGGCCGGCGGAGGCGGTCGGGGACTGCGACGGCGGCTGGCTGCCGGCGGAGGGCTGCGGGGCAGGCGGCGTGCAGGCAGTCAGGACCAGCAGGAGCGTGAGGGTTCCCAGCCCCGCGGCCCGCGTCCGGGTCCGTCCGTTGCGAATGGCGTCCATGGTGCGCTCCCCTCGACCATTCCAGCGTAGGTCCGGAAGATTGTGCTGGTCAGGGTAATAAGTCACCACCTTTTTGAGGTTCCGCTGGACTAGAGTCGTTCCTATCCACTGCAGGAACGCAGACCGGCCGACGTCGCCCGGAACCCCCGGGGCGCAGCTGGCATCTGCCCCAGACCCAAAAAGGGGTTCATACATGCGATACGTAGTCGGCTATACACCCACCGAACGTGGTGCGGACGCCGTTGCCCTGGCCTCAGCCATGGCCCGCGCGCAGGGAGCGCATCTCGACCTGGTCTATGTGGTGGATCGGCACACGCCCTATGTGGCGATGAATCCGGAAGGAAACCAGGTCAGCGCCGCGGAGCAGCAGATCCGCTCAGCGGAACGCCAGGGAATGGAACTGGTCCCTGAGGGGCTGGAGGCGCACTTCCATGTCCGACAGGCCGAATCGTTCGCGGCCGGCCTCATTGAGGCCGCACTCGAGTACAGGGCAGGCTTGATCGTTGTGGGTGCCGCCAGCAGCGGCCTGTTCAAGCGCCATACCGTGGGCAACGTGGCCAACGCCCTGCTGCACGCTGCCCCGGTTCCGGTGGCACTGGCGCCGCGCGGCTACCGCCATACCGAAGCCATCACGCGTCTGACCCTCGCGGTGGGCCAGCGCGTCGGAGCGGAGGCGGCGATCGACGTCGCGATCGAATCCGCCGAGCGCCGCGGGGTGCCGCTTCGGCTGGTTTCCCTCGTGGAACTGGACGTCGAGGGGGACGGCGGGGAGAACGTCAACGCCGCCCACATCCACGCCAACACCGTCCTCGCTGCCGCGGCGCACCGCCTGCCGGAGGGCCACCACGTCAGCGTGGAGGTCGCCCACGGCCGCACGATCGAGGAAGCGATCGATGACCTGGAATGGGACGACGGCGAGGTCATGATCGTCGGGTCCTCCCGCCTGGCGGAGAAGCACAAACTGTTCATTGGCAGCACGGCTTTCAAGGTGCTGCGGGCGCTCCCCGTTCCCATGGTCGTGGTCCCGCGCGACTACCAGCGGGTGGATGCCTTCCCGGAGGTCTGAGGCCCCGGGGCCAGGACCGCCCAATACGCGGGAATGTTGCTGGGCGGTCCACCGGCCTCCATCGGCACCGTCTTCAGGACGGTGGGTCCCTCCGCGATGAGGGTCCAGCAGTCCGGGGGAAACACGCGGGAGCGTTGCCCGGCACCGAAGTGGCCCGGTTTCGGCAACGAGGCAATGGCCTGGCGGAGCGGTCCCGGGATCCGCTTGCCGGTGGCGCCGAGTTCCCTCAGGTAGCTCAGGGCGCCGCCCGGGACGTTCGTTTCGACGAGGTAGATCCTGCCCCGGGTGCCCAGGAGCGCTTCGATGGAGCCTGCGAGGCGTGCCTGCCGACGCCGGCTGAGGACATGGAGCACGCCGCGGACAAAGACGTTGGCGTCGCCGAGTTCGCGCGCCAGCGCAGCCGCCGCGGCCGGCTGCGTGGCATCCAGGCTCCGGAAACTGAGGCCCGCGACCTGCGGCTGCGCGGAATGCGCGGCTGCCACGGCCTGGGGTGAGACGTCGACGCCGAGGACCGAGGCGAAGATGGCGGTGAGCCGCCGTGTGATGGTGCCGTTCCCGCAGCCGAGATCGATCACCGGAAGGCTGGTGTCCATCGCGCCGGCCATCACCTGCAGGTGGTGCCGGATCTCTTCGTTCCCGGCGCCCGGGGCGGCGTCCCAAATGACCGGTTCCCGGAGGGACCCCTGGGACACGCCGCGCCAGAAGGCATCCCAGCGCCGGTCCGGGCGGCTGGGACGGTGCAGGGAGAGCACGGCAACCCTGGCTGCGAGCCGGACAGTGTCTGCCACCCTGTGCACGCGTTTTCCTGTCTTGCGTCTGCCCGCCGGAACGCTCACGCGACGGCGCCGTCTCTGTGCCCGAGCAGGTCCGTCATGTCCGCCACCGGGAGCGGGCGGCTGAAGAAATAGCCCTGGCCGAATTCGCAGTTCAGCTGCCGCAGCCTGTTGGCTTGCTCCCTGTCCTCGATGCCTTCGGCGACGGCGCCCAGCCCGGCCGAATGGATCAGCTGCAGGATGGCGGCGACGAAGGTTTCCTGCTGCCGGTCCGTGGTCAGCCCGTCGAGCAGGGACTTATCGATCTTCGCCTGCGCGGCGGGGAGCGTGCGCAGGTAGCTGATGGAGGAATAGCCGGTGCCGAAGTCGTCGATCTCGATCCGGACGCCGAGGTCATTGAGTGACTGCATGGTGGCGGCCACCTCGGGGCCGCCGCGCATGATCGCGGTTTCGGTGATTTCGATCGAAATATGGCGGGGCTCGACGCCGTGCTGGGCCAGCAGGCCTTCGACGTAGGGTGCCAGATCGACGTGGTGCAGGTCCGCGGGGGAGAGGTTGATGTGCGTGCTGAAGTCCGCGGAAAGCCCCGGATCTGACTTCCAGCGGCCGGTTTGTGCGATGGCGTTCCGGAGCACCCAGTGGCCGATTTCCACGGTGAGCCCGGCCTCGTCGGCGGCGTCGAGGAAGGTATCCGGCCCCAGCAGGCCCAAGGCGGGGTGGCGCCAGCGGATCAGGGCCTCGGCGCCGGCGATCGCTCCGGTGCGCAGGTCCATGATGGGCTGGTACTCCAGCTCGAGCTGGTCCATCGCCAGTGCCGTCCGCAGCTCCGCCACCTGGTGGACCCGCTGCTTGGCGGCCTCGTGCATGGCCGCGGAAAACACCAGGAGGGTGTCCCTGCCGCGTTTCTTGGCCTCGTGCATGGCGATGTCGGCATCGCGGATGAGTTCCTCGCTTCGCAGGCCCGGTTCCCCCAGCCGGACACCGGTGCCGGCCGTGAGGGCGACCGCCACACCGCCGGCAACGATTCTGTCCTTCAGTGATTCGCCGAGCCGGGCAGCGGTCTGCAGCACGGACTCCGTGTCCTGGTCCGCGACGAGCACCGCGAATTCATCGCCGCTGAGGCGCGCGATCAAGTGGCCCGGTCCGGCCGCGGCGCTAAGCCGCAGGGCCGTCTCGCGCAGCACGGCGTCCCCGGCGGCGTGGCCGAGGCTGTCGTTGATGAGCCGGAAGGAATCAAGGTCCATCAGGATCAGGGCCGGCTGGCGTCCCGTGCCGGCCCCGGCAACGGCTTCGGCCACTTTTTCCTGCAGCAGCGAGCGGCTGGCCAGGCCGGTCAGCTCATCGGTGTTGATGACGCGCCGGAGTTCGGCTTTGGCCGCCTCCAGGAGCGCGGTCCGCTCGGCGACCCGGACTTCCAGGTCCTCGTACATGCTCTGAAGCTCTTCGGCCAGGAGGTTGATGCCGGTGGTGACTGCGTCTATCCCGTCCCGGGCCGGTGAGACCGGCAGCCGGTTCGACAGATCGCCCGAGGACAGTACGACGATGCCGTCCACGAGGTCCTCGAGGCGGCGGTCATCATCACGCCCCGTCATGGCCCTGCGAGGTCAGCCAGCGGACCGCCTCTTCACCGTTGGTGAAAAAGCGTGTCGGAACCGGCGCGGAATTGACGCCGAGGAAGAAGTTGGCGAGGACCCGGTCCACGGCGGAGGAGCCGAGGAGCGCGATTGCCGAGGCGTCGCAGTGCTTGGCGAACACGGCCCGGGCGGCCCGGCTGACGGACTCCGTGGTGGCCATGTCGATCAGCAGCGGCGTGGGCCGGCCGCCGCACAACTCATTGACACGATCCATGGCCAGCTGGGCGTTGGGGGCATCAATCACCACGCCGCGGGCCCACTGAAGGCGCAAGATGCCGTTGCTGTCGAAGTCCAGGGACGAGATGTCGCGCCCGCCCTGAGTTTCACGATCCTCTTGTGGCACCAGCAATCCTCAATTTCGCCCCGACATGTCCCGTTCATGATGACACTAACGCACGGCGGCAGGGGTAAGCAGGCCGCCAACCCGCCGGGGCGGTAGTGCTAGGCGGCGGCGCGGGCCCGTTTCCGGGTCACGGAGTTCTTCCGGGCCGTGTGCAGCATGTCCACGGTCAGTACCAGCAGCGCCAGCCAGACGACGCCGAAACCGGCCCACCGGTCCGGTGTCATGGTTTCCTTGAACACGACGAGCGCCACGATGAACTGCAGGACGGGCGCGAAGTACTGCAGCAGCCCGATCGTGGTCATCGGCAGACGGCGGGCGGACGCGCCGAAGAACAGCAGGGGCACCGCGGTGATGACGCCCGACGCCACCAGCAGCCAGAAATGGCCCGCACCGTTTGCGGCCAGAGTCGCCGACCCGCTGACCGCGAGGAAGATCATGGTGGCCGCAGCTACAGGCGCCAGGACGATCGTCTCCACGGTGAGGCTTGTGATCGCCTCCGCCCGCGGGCCCACGCGCTTCTTGACGAATCCGTACAGGCCAAAGCTCAGCGCGAGTGTCAGTGCTATCCAGGGGAGCTTGCCGTAGGAGACCGTCAGCACTCCGACGGCCACGAAGCCGATGCCGACGGCGGCCCACTGCAGCGGCCGCAGCTTCTCCTTCAGGACGAAGACCCCCAGCAATACGGAGACCAGCGGGTTGATGAAGTAGCCCAGGGAGGCCTCGACGGCCTGGCCGGTGGTCACGCCGTAGGTGTACGTCAGCCAGTTCACCGCGATCAGGGCAGCGGCGATGGACAGCGGCCCAATCACCGTGCGGTCCCGGAAAGCAGCAGCCAGCACCCGCCAGGACCGTGTGACGGTGATGAGCAGGACGCAGAACAGGAGGGACCAGACCACCCGGTTGGCGACGATTTCGACCGCGCCGGCCGGATGCAGGACGTAGAAGTACAGGGGCAGCAGCCCCCAGAGCCCGTAGGCGCCGATACCGAACAGGATTCCCGCCGTCGTGTCCTTGTCCACCGGTGCCGGTCCGCCCGGCCGGGCCGGCGCCGGCCCCGCCCCAGCGGCCCGGCCGGCCGGCGCTGTCAATGGGGCGGGGGACAAGGATCCTTCGGGCTTAGACACAAGACCAATAACACCACCTGCGCGGCGCCTATTCCTGCCAATCGGAGCGCGAGCGGGCCGGTCACATTTAGAATGGGGGCCTGTGCGCTGTATCTACTGGCGCTGTCCCTAAGACTCAGAAGGGCTCCCGGTGTCCAACTCGGCCGAATCCACATCCTCTCGTCCCCTCCGTGTCGCGATTGTTGGCGCCGGCCCGGCCGGTGTTTACGCCGCGGACATCCTGACGAAGTCCAATGAGGTCAAGGACGGCGACTTCCAGGTCAGCATCGACCTCTTCGAGGCGTATCCGGCGCCCTACGGCCTCATCCGCTACGGAGTGGCCCCCGACCATCCGCGGATCAAGGGCATTGTCAACGCGCTCCACAAGGTCCTGGACCGCGGCGACATCCGGTTCCTCGGCAACGTCACCTATGGCAGGGACCTGACGCTGCATGACTTCCGCGCGTTCTACGACGCCGTCATCTTCTCCACCGGCGCCATCAAGGACGCCGACCTGGATATTCCCGGGATCGGCCTGGAGGGATCCTTCGGCGGGGCCGACTTCGTCTCCTGGTACGACGGCCACCCGGACGTGCCGCGGGACTGGCCGCTGGAGGCCAAGGAGATTGCGGTGATCGGCAACGGAAATGTGGCCCTCGACGTGGCCCGCATGCTGGTCAAGCACGCCGATGAACTCCTGGTCACCGAAATCCCGGACAACGTCTACCGGGCGCTCAAGGATTCGCCGGTCACCGACGTCCACGTGTTTGGCCGCCGCGGCCCGGCCCAGGTGAAGTTCACGCCGCTGGAGCTGCGCGAACTCAGCCACGCCAAGGACGTGGACATCGTCCTGTATCCAGAGGACTTCGAATTCGACGAGGCTTCGGACGAGGCCATTCGCAGCAACAACCAGATCCGGACCATGGTCAACACCCTCACGAACTGGCTCGTCGAGGAGCACGCCGAGGCCGAGGAACCGTCCTCGCGCCGGCTGCACCTGCACTTCCTGCACAGCCCCGTCGAAATCTATGGAACAACAGACGACGCCGCGAACCCCGGCAAGGTCGCCGGCATCAAGTTCGAACGCATGCAGCTGGACGGCACCGGGAACGTCAAGGGCACCGGTGAGTTCCTCGACTACCCGGTCCAGGCCGTCTACCGCGCGATCGGCTACCACGGTTCGCCGCTGGATGAGCTGGAATACGATGCCCGCCGCGGCGTCGTCCCGAACGAAGGCGGCCGCGTGCTCGACGCCGAGGGCAACCCCGTGCCCGGAATCTACGCCACGGGCTGGATCAAGCGCGGCCCCGTCGGGCTGATCGGCCACACCAAGGGCGACGCGCTGGAGACCATCGGCTTCCTGCTGGAGGACCGGCTGACGCTGCCGCCGGCGCAGAACCCGGACCCGCAGGCCATCATCGACCTGCTCCAGGAGCGCGGCATCGAGTACACCACGTGGGAAGGGTGGATCAAGCTCGATGCCCACGAGCTCGCCCTCGGCGCCGAGTGGTCCGCGGCGGAGTCCGCCAACGGCATCGAACGGGAGCGCATCAAGGTGGTGCCGCGCGAGGACATGATCGAGATTTCCCGCGGCTAGGCTGTGACAGCCTGAGGCGGCAGGCCGGTGCGTTTCCAAACGCCCCGCGCGGAACTAGACTGGGCCGGACGAGGCGGCCTTCGGCACGCCGTCGAGCCCGTCCGGTGGGAGGTCAATGGGGAAACTGGTCCATCCCGC
>NZ_CAKKMM010000179.1:0-7893 GCF_918698205.1 Microbacterium sp. Bi128
CGGGAAGGCTGCATAGCAGCCCATAAAGCCGAGGTGGTACCGCTGGACAGCCGGATTCAGGCCGAGGGCCCGGACAATCTTGTAGTCCGGACCGGGATTGAAGAATCCGGTGCAGGAAACCGTGATCAGGTGGGTGATGTCCCGCTCCTCGACGCCCGGGCAGGCATCGAGGGCTTTTTGGGCTGCTTCAATGAAAAGCTTGGTCGCTTCCGTGGCGAAAATGCCGTTCCGGGTCTTGGTGCTGGGGCTGAGCACCAGGCCGGTGGCGGGGTCGAAGAACTGGGGGTTTTCCGCCTTGCTGTCCGCGGTGAGTTCCTCCACCGCCGTGTGCCGCGTGTCGATGGCTGCAGAGTCAAAGCACGTGTTGACGAGCCGGGATCCGAGCCGGGTGAGGCCCGGCTGGGCGGCGAACACGGCCCTGGCCTCGGGCTGGACCAGAATGGTTGGCGGGACTGCAGTTTCCAGAGACCTCAGGTAGACCGTCATGGTTCATTCTCAGCGAGCCTGCCGCCAAAGACAATGGAACGGCCGGAGATTCAGGAACACCTCCGGGCTGGACAACTCCGGCACGACGTAGCACGATCGCACTTGTGACCAGCAAACCCGACCGGGCGCAGCGCTTGCGCGACCTCGCGCTGTTACGCCGCGTCCGCGACCGAATGGACCGGGAATACGCACAGCCGCTGGATGTCGAGGCCCTCGCCCGCGGCGCCCACATGTCCGCCGGGCACCTCAGCCGCGAGTTCCGCCTGGCGTACGGCGAGTCGCCGTACAGCTATCTCATGACACGGCGCATAGAACGCGCGATGACCCTGCTGCGCCGTGGCGACCTGAGCGTCACCGAGGTCTGTTTCACCGTCGGGTTCTCCTCGCTCGGCACGTTCAGTACGCGCTTCACCGAGCTGGTCGGCGTCGCCCCGAGCGTCTATCGGCGCGCGGCGTGCGAGGCGGTGGCGGGAATACCCCCGTGCGTGGAGAAGTTCGTCACCCGTCCGGTCAGGAATCGAGAAGCGCTCCCCACCGCGACGTCATTAGCGTGAGCGCCATGGACATCACGATTCACCAGACCTACCTGCCGCACACCGACCCCGAGGCGTCGCTGACGTTCTACCGCGACGTGTTGGGCTTCGAGGTGCGGAACGACGTCGGCTACGAAGGCATGCGCTGGATCACCGTCGGCCCCGTCGGGCAGCCCGACACGTCGATCGTGCTGCACCCCCCGACCGCCAACCCGGATCTGACCGACGACGAGGGGCGCATGCTGCTCGAGCTCATCGCCAAGGGAACCTACTTCGGCGTGAACCTGGCCACCCCTGACCTCGTGGCGACGTTCGCGGCGCTCGAGTCGGCGGGCGCCGAGGTCGTGCAGGAGCCCACCGAACAGCCCTACGGCGTCTTCGACTGCGCGTTCCGCGATCCCTCGGGGAACATGCTGCGCATCCAGCAGCCCCGGTAGCTCACCGGCCGAGGTCGTGGGCGGGGTCGCCGTGCGTGGCGAGGCCCCGTCCCGCGTGCTCAGGCGCTCTTGCGCTTCTGAGCGAGCACGATCGTCGCGGGCGCACCGTTCTCGACGGCCGCGCGCGTGATGACCACCTTGGCGATGTCGTCGGCCGAGGGCACGTCGAACATGACCGGACCCAGCACGTCCTCGAGGATCGCCCGAAGACCACGCGCGCCGGTCTTGCGGCCCACCGCGAGGTCGGCGATCGCGCGCAGCGCGTCCTCTTCGAACTCCAGCTGCACGCCATCGAGCTCGAACATGCGCTGGTACTGCTTCACCAGGGCGTTGCGCGGGGCCGTGAGGATCTCCATGAGCGCGTCCTGGTCGAGCGGCGACACGGATGCCACGACGGGCAGACGACCGATGAACTCGGGGATCAGACCGAACTTGTGGAGATCTTCGGGCAGGACCTCGCTGAACAGGTCGGGCGCATCTTCTTTGCGGTGCAGCGGAGCGCCGAAACCGACGCCGTGCTTGCCCACGCGGGACGAGATGATCTCTTCGAGTCCCGCGAAGGCGCCGGCCACGATGAACAAGACGTTCGTCGTGTCGATCTGGATGAACTCCTGGTGCGGGTGCTTGCGGCCACCCTGGGGAGGCACCGAGGCGACCGTGCCCTCGAGGATCTTGAGGAGGGCCTGCTGCACGCCCTCGCCCGACACGTCGCGCGTGATCGACGGGTTCTCGGCCTTGCGGGCGATCTTGTCGACCTCGTCGATGTAGATGATGCCGGTCTCAGCGCGCTTCACGTCGAAATCGGCGGCCTGCAGGAGCTTGAGCAGGATGTTCTCGACGTCCTCACCGACGTAGCCGGCCTCGGTGAGGGCCGTGGCATCCGCGACCGCGAACGGGACGTTGAGGCGCTTCGCGAGGGTCTGGGCCAGGTACGTCTTGCCGCACCCCGTGGGTCCGAGCAGCAGGATGTTGCTCTTGGCGATGTCGATCTCTTCGGCGCGCTGCTCGGCGGGCTGCAGGGTGCCGTGCGAGCGCACGCGCTTGTAGTGGTTGTAGACGGCGACCGCCAGGGCGCGCTTCGCGGACTCCTGTCCGACGACGTACTCCTCGAGGAAGCCGAAGATCTCTCGCGGCTTGGGCAGGTCGAAGTCGGCGACCTCGCCGGAGGACGACTCGGCCATGCGCTCTTCGATGATCTCGTTGCAGAGCTCTACGCACTCGTCGCAGATGTACACGCCGGGACCGGCGATCAGCTGCTGCACCTGCTTCTGGCTTTTGCCGCAGAAGGAGCATTTGAACAGGTCGGCGCTCTCTCCGATGCGTGCCATGCCCGTCCTCCTCGTCACCCGGCCCACTCGCCCGAGTGCCTCCGAGCCTAACCGCTGCCCACGACAATCGAGGGCATTTGCGCGAGTGCCGTTCGTCTGATCGCCACGGGCGGACACGAGGGGGCGGCCTCCGGGCCCGGCATCCGCTCTCCTTCAGCCATTCACGCGTGAGTCGGCCAGAAGACCCGGACGCGGCGATGCCCCGCCAGGGGGATTCCGGCGGGGCATCGATGGGGGGCGCTTAGGCGGTCAGGGCCGCCGGGACGCGCTTGCGCGTCGTCAGGACCTGGTCGACGATGCCGTACTCCATCGCCTCCTGAGCCGAGAGGATCTTGTCGCGGTCGATGTCCTTGTTGACCTTCGCGACGTCCTGGCCGGTGTGACGGGCCATGGTCTCTTCGAGCCACGTGCGCATGCGCATGATCTCGGCAGCCTGGATCTCGATGTCCGACGCCTGACCGTGACCGGACTCGCCGACGGCGGGCTGGTGGATCAGGATGCGGGCGTTGGGCAGAGCCAGACGCTTGCCAGGGGCGCCGGCCGCCAGCAGCACCGACGCAGCGGACGCGGCCTGGCCGAGCACGACGGTCTGGATCTGCGGCGAGACGTACTGCATCGTGTCGTAGATCGCCGTCATGGCCGTGAAGGAGCCACCGGGCGAGTTGATGTACATGATGATGTCGCGGTCGGGGTCTTGCGACTCGAGCACGAGCAGCTGAGCCATGACGTCGTCGGCCGACGCGTCGTCGACCTGGACGCCTAGGAAGATCACGCGGTCTTCGAAGAGCTTGTTGTACGGGTCCTGGCGCTTGTAGCCGTAGGCCGTCCGCTCCTCGAACTGGGGCAGGATGTAGCGGCTGCTCGGCATGTGTGCGGCGCCGCCGCCGAAGGTGGGAGTGTGCATTGCGGTGTCCTTTCCTCTCGCCCTCGGCCTCAGGCCGCGGTTCCGCCGCCGCCGGCGACGTCGGTGGCGTGCTCACGCATGTGGTCGACGAAGCCGTACTCGAGTGCCTCGGCCGCGCTGAACCAGCGGTCGCGGTCGCCGTCGGCGTTGATCTGCTCGACGCTCTTGCCCGTCTGGGCCGCGGTGATCTCGGCGAGACGCTTCTTCATGTCGAGGATGAGCTGCGCCTGCGTCTGGATGTCGCTCGCGGTTCCGCCGAAGCCGCCGTGCGGCTGGTGGAGCAGGACGCGGGCGTTGGGCGTGATGTAGCGCTTGCCCTTGGTGCCGCTGGTCAGCAGGAGCTGGCCCATCGAGGCGGCCATGCCGATGCCGACCGTGACGATGTCGTTGGGCACGAACTGCATGGTGTCGTAGATCGCCATGCCGGCCGTGATCGAGCCGCCGGGCGAGTTGATGTAGAGGTAGATGTCCTTCTGCGAGTCCTCGGCTGCCAGCAGCAGGATCTTGGCGCAGATCTCGTTGGCGTTCTCGTCACGCACCTCCGAACCGAGCCAGATGATGCGGTCCTTGAGCAGCCTGTCGAAGACGCTCGTTGCCATAAGGGGTTCGGGCATGTGTGCTCCTCTTCCGGTGATCTGCAACGAATCTACCGGCGTGGTTCGGGGCGGGTCGCCGTGTTCGCCGCGGGCGGATCAGGCGTGTCCGTCCGCGATCTCGCGGGCATAGCCGGTCACGGAACGGGTATAGCGCGGGAGGTGCGGAGCCAGGGCGACGAGAGCGAGGGATGCCGCGCGCTCGGCCTCTCCGGCCGACACGAGCGCCAGGGCGTAGAACGCCGCAGCCGCGTCGTGCAGGGGCCCGCGCGGCTCGCGCTCGTACTCGGCGCGCAACAGCGCCAGGGACTCGTCGACCTTGCCGAGGTTGCGGATCGTGCTGGCCAACTGGATCGTCGCGCGCGTGCGGCGCTCGTCGTCGAGGCCGAGGGCGAGAGCGCGACGGTAAAGATCCTCGGCCTCCGACTCGAGACCGGCAGAATCGCGGGCTCCCGCGCGCTCGAACAGCGCAACGGCGTCGTCCTCCGGTCGCTCGGCCGCGAGAGCGTCGATGGCGTCGATCACCTGAGTCTCGGTGAGCGTGTCGTCCGCCCACACCGTGTCGACACGGTCCTGCCAGTCGTCCATGGGGTTCCTTCCCGGTCGAGTCGCTGAAGACAACAGGGGGCGGATGCCGTGGCATCCACCCCCTGTCGAGATGACGATCGAGTCTTACTCGCTGTCGTCGGCCTTCTCGGCGGCCTTCTTCTTGGCGGGAGCGCGCTTCTTGGCGGGGGCCTTCTTGGGGGCCTCCTCGGCGGCGGCTTCCTCGGCCTCGACGACGGCATCCGCGTCGGCCGCGGCGTCGGCGATCTCCTGGGCCTCTTCGACGACCTCGTCCTCGGCGGCCTCTTCGCCCTCGACCGCGATGAAACCGGTCAGGTCGACCGGCTTGCCGTTGGAGTCGACGACGGTGACCTTGCCGAGGGCGATCGCGAGCGCCTTGTTGCGGGCGACCTCGCCGACCATCGCGGGCAGCTGGTTGCCCTGCTGCAGAGCGTTGACGAAGTCCTGCGGAGCCATGCCGTACTGGGCGGCCGACTGGATCAGGTACTGCGTCAGCTCGTCCTGCGACACCTGCACGTCGGCATCCTCGGCGATCTTGTCGAGGATCATCTGCGTGCGGAACTGCTTCTCGCTCGCCTCGGTGACCTCGGCGCGGTGCACGTCGTCCTCGAGGCGGTTCTCGCCCTCGAGGTGGTTGTGGACCTCGTCCTCGATGAGCTGCGGCGGCACGGGGATCTCGACGGCCTCGATGAGCGCCTCGACGAACTTGTCGCGCGCGGCGGCACCCTGCGTGAAGACCGACTGCTCCGAGACGCGCTCGGCAAGCGACGCCCGCAGCTCGGCAAGAGTGTCGAACTCGGATGCCATCTGGGCGAAGTCGTCGTCGGCCTCGGGGAGCTCGCGCTCCTTCACGGCGGTGATCGTGACCGCGACCTCGGCCTCTTCGCCGGCGTGGTCGCCACCGACGAGCTTCGAGCGGAACGTGGTCTGCTCGTCGGCGGTGAGCGAGTCGATGGCCTCATCGATGCCCTCGAGCAGCTCGCCGGAGCCGACCTCGTAGGACACCCCTTCGGCGCGGTCGATCTCGGCGCCGTCGATCGTGGCGACGAGGTCGAGCTCGACGAAATCACCCGTGGCGGCCGGACGGTCGACGGTCACGAGCGTGCCGAAGCGGGCGCGCAGGCGGTCGAGCTCGGCATCCACCGCGGCGTCATCGGCCTCGACGGCGTCGACGGTCACGGTGATCGTGTCGTAGGCGGGCAGGTCGAACTCGGGACGCACGTCGACCTCGACGTCGATCACGAGGTCGCCGGAGTAGTCCTTGAGCTCGGGCAGCTCGACGATCTCGGCGCTGGGACGGCCGAAGACGCGCAGCTCCTGGTCCTCGACGGCCTGGCGGTAGACCCCGTCGAGCCCCTAGTTGACGGCGTGCTCGATGACGGCGCCGCGACCGATGCGCTGGTCGATGATCGGCGCGGGCACCTTGCCCTTGCGGAAGCCGGGGATCTGCACGTCCTGCGCGATGTGCTCGTAGGCGTGGCTGATGCTCGGCTTGAGTTCGTCGGGCGAGACCGTGATGTGGAGCTTGACCCGGGTCGGGCTGAGCTTCTCGACGGTGCTGTTGACCATGCGGTGTGTTCTCCTCGTGTGGCCCGCGCGGACGCGGGGGCCGGCTAGGCCTGTGGTCTGTGGGGCCGTTGCGTCGGGGCGACAGGATTTGAACCTGCGGCCTCCCGCTCCCAAAGCGGGCGCTCTACCAAGCTGAGCTACGCCCCGGAGCGACGCGCAGCACGCGTTCGACGAAACGACCCCTGGAAGTCTAGTCGATCGGGCCGCATGGGCCGGTGTGAGCGCGATCGGGTTGTCGCGGCGGGCGTTCTCGGCGTCACGAGAACAGGCGATGCATCGGGAACAGGCCGATTTCCGGCGGATCGCCCTGTTCTCGCGCCGCGCCCTGTTCTCGGCATCGAGCCGCGCGCACCGGTCTCGTGTTCAGGGCACGTCCACGCGTGAAGTAGAGTGGATGCCGCTGCGGTTCGCCGCCGCGGGGATGTAGCTCAATGGTAGAGCCTCAGTCTTCCAAACTGATGGTGCGGGTTCGATTCCCGTCATCCCCTCCACGACCGCCTCGACGGTCCGCTCCTTCCGCTTCGCGCCCCACCCGCGGCGCGGCGCGGCCGACTGGACGCGGAGTCAGTCGACGATCCAAGCGCACCCAGTCCGCGGCACGGTCTGCGCCTTCGCCCGATACGCCGTCCACATCATGAGCAGACCGGCGGCGAGCAACGGGGCGGCGGTGCTGAGCGCGATGATCACGGGGTTCTCCGTTCGTGACGGTCGACGTGGGCGAATCCCCCAACCTCCCATCGCAACGCGAGGGCCCGCCACCGACGGTGACGGGCCCTGGCCAGAAGCGCGCTTCTAGCGGCTGACCGTGGTGCAGGAGACCTCGGCGCCCGCGACGATGACGGTGCCCGAGAAGTCCACCGCTTCACAGGCCTGGTAGGCCTCGGTGGCCACGCCGATGACGGAGGCCACCGAGATGATCACGACGATCGCGACGATGGTCAGCAGGGCCCCGACGATGATCGCCGCGATCGCGGGACCGTTCTTGTATCCGGCCTTGCGGCTCTGCACGAGCGCGACGATCCCGAGGATCAGACCGATGACGTTGAAGAAGATGGCGACGATGAGGGCGACGATGCCGAGGGTCTTGCCGGGGACGGTTCCCGCGGCGGCCGACGGCGCCGGGGGCGGGGTGGGTGCAGTGGTCATGGTGACTCCAGATGACGAGGGTTCGGGTGTTTCAGGCGAGATTGTAGCGCTCCGCGGCGTCTTCCTGAACATCGCCTGACTATTTTCTTTGGCGTGGCTGGGAGTGCAGGCACCGTAGGCTCGGGGCGATGACGACGTGGGCGGACCGCCAGCAGATCCCGCTCTACGTGAGCGGCATGCTCGTGGGCGCGGCGATCGGGCTCCTTGCGCCTCGCACTGCTCCGGTTTTCGAGACTCTCGTCGGCCCTGCCCTCGTCTTGCTGCTGTTCGCCACGTTCCTCGCTGTCCCGTTCGCCGACGCCCGCCGCAGCCTCGGCGACCTGCGCTTCG
>NZ_CAKKMM010000180.1:0-7880 GCF_918698205.1 Microbacterium sp. Bi128
GCTACCTTAGGTGCGTTCATCCCGCCCCGCCCCGGCAAGGACGGCCTGCTGCACGTCAGCGAGGTCCGCAAGCTCGCGGGTGGCAAGCGTGTCGAGAACGTCGAGGACGTCCTGTCCGTCGGCCGCAAGATCCTGGTCCGCATCACCAAGATCGACGACCGCGGCAAGCTGTCGCTCGAGCCCGTGATCGACGAGGCCACCGAGACGACCGAGCCCGCGGACACGCAGAGCTCGGCCGCCGCGAGCGAGGGCCCCGAGGCTCCGGCCGAAGGCTGATCCCGCTTTCATCGGATGCCCGTCCCGCCGTGTGCGGGGCGGGCATCCGTGCTTTTCCGCCCCCCGAGCGCGCGTGACCGGGCGACAGCAAGCGTTATGCAATGTTTATCGCTGAGCCGTGGGATTCGGCGGCCGCGGTCCGGTCAGGCCCTACCCTCGAACTACGCGTCGGGGGCGTAGCGGGCGCCGCCGGTGTCCCGTCTCCGGCGCAGCACGAGGGGAAGCCCATGAGCGGCTCGGGCGTCGACGAGACGGCCTCGCCGCGCCTGCGTCGTGACCGGGTGACGCACCCGTCGGCTCCCGTGACGCATCCGTCGGCTCCCGTGACGCTGCAGGGTCCGGGTCTCGGATCGCACGTGCGCGTGCCGCTCGGCGAGACCGGGTTCGACGTGTTCCCCGTCTTCCTGGGTGGCGGCGAGTTCGGGTGGAACGTCGACGCCGCGACCAGTCACGAGATCCTCGACACCTACGTCGAACTCGGCGGCAACGCGATCCACACCGCCGACAGCTACGCCGCCGGGCGTAGCGAGCACATCATCGGGTCATGGATGCGTTCGCGGCGGACCCGCGACGACACGGTGCTCACGGTGCGTATCGGTCGGCATCCCGACAACCCCGGGCTCGGGTCAATCAACCTCGTCCGCGCGGTCGAGTCGTCGCTCAGCCGCCTGGGCACCGACCGCATCGACGTGCTCTCGCTCGACGCCGTACGCGGTGATTCCGCGGTGCTCGAGGACACCCTCGCCACGTGCGAGTGGCTGGTCGACAGCGGCAAGGTGCGCGCGATCGGCGCGTGCGGCTACACGGCGTCCCAGCTGGTCGAGGCTCGCATCCTCTCCTCGGCGGGGTATCCGCGCGTCACGGTGCTCGACGTGCCTTACAACGTGCTGCGCCGCGACGAGTTCGACGGCGATCTGCGGCTCATCGCCTCGGCGCAGGGGATCGCCGTCACGCCATCGCATCCTCTCGCGCACGGCTTCCTCGCCGGCGAGACCCGCACCCGCGGTCAGCAGGCCAGCTCGGTACGCGGGTCCCAGCTCGCGGTGAACCTGAACCGCCGCGGCTCCCGCGTGCTGCGCGCCCTCGACGTGATCGGCGAAGAGCTCGGAGTGGAGGATGCCGCGGTCGCGATGGCGTGGCTGCTCGCGCAGAAGGCGGTCACGGCCCCGATCGTCAATGCCTTCGCGCCGCGCCACGTGGTGGAGTGCATGCGCGCGGTCGGCGTACGGCTCAGTCGCGCGCAGCTGTCGGACATCGCCCGCGCGGCCGAGTGATCCACCCCCGTGTCGGGGGCGTGACGTAGGCTGGAAGTGTTCGGCGGGGGGTCCGCACACTGACGACGAGGTGAGTTGACGTGACGCACTACATCTACCTGGTGCGCCATGGCGAGCACCAGGATGCCGAGCACGGACTCACCGACGGCCCCCTCTCGCCCCGCGGTCAGCGCCAGGCCGCGCTGCTCGCCGACCGGCTGTCCGGGCTGCCGTTGGATGCCGTGTGGCACTCGCCGCTCGAGCGCGCTGCGCAGACCGCGCGCGCCGTCGCCGAGCGCCTGCCGTCGGTGTCGCCCGAGGCATCCGCTCTGCTGTTCGACTGTGTCCCGACGGGCATGACGCCCGAGACCCCCGCGGCGTACGAGCCGTTCTTCGGCTCCGTGACCGAGGCGGAGGTCGAGGCGGGGCGCGCGCAGATGGAGGACGCCACGGCCGAGTTCCTCGCGCGCAAGACCGGCGAGGTGCACGAGTTGCTCATCACGCACAACTTCGTCATCGCGTGGTTCGTCCGCGAAGTACTGCAGGCCCCCGAGTGGCGCTGGATGACGATCAACCAGGCCTACTGCGGGCTGACCGTCATCGCGCAGAAGAAGGGCCGCCCCTGGACGCTCCTGTCGCACAACGACCTGGCCCACTTGCCGGTCGAGCTGCGCACCGGGCTCGTGGATCCGCTGCCGGTCTGACGATGCCGACGGCGTCGCGCGGCGGACCGTATGTGCCCGTCGTCGGGTGCCTGGCTCTGAGCGGCAGCGTCGCCGGAGCCCTAGTCTGCGCGGTCCTCTTCGGCTTCCTGATCCCGCCCGACCGCGGCGAAGAGGGCGTGGTGTGGGTCCTGCCGTTCTACGGAGCCTTCGCCGGTTTCGTCGCCGTGCTGCCGGCGGTGCTCGGGTTCTGGGTCGCACTCCTGCTGTGGACAAGGTCTCGACACCGATCGGTTGCCTCCCGCGCGGCGGTGGCGACCGCCTCCGCGGCGGGGACGGCATTCGTCTTCTGGCTCGCCGTCGTGACGGCGGCGACCGGGGGCTACGGCGTCGTGCTCGGCCTCTTCTTCGGCGGGCTGACCGCGGTGGTCACGGTGGCGATCGTCGGTCCGGTGACCGTTTGGGCCGCGCGACGGAACGACCGCGCCGGCGCTGAGCGCGAGGCCGGCCTTGCTCGGGTCGACGTGCATCCGCACCGTCCCTGAGCGATCCGGGGCCACCGCGAGGTACGGTCATCTCCCGTGGTGAGAGCGGATCAGCGCGCCGCCGTGTCCCCTCGCGTCGCGAGGACGAAACCCTGCGCATACTTCTCGTGCGCCCGCGAGTCGCGACGCAGCACAGTTATGACCTCGAAGCCGGCGCGCTCGACCACGGTGGCGACATCGCTCGGCTCGTGGAGCACGGCGCGCATCGCCACGTCGTTACCGTAGGCGTGCGGGACGACGCGGTTTCCCGTCCCGGCTTGGAACGCCAGCAGGAGTGGCGCACCGGCGACGATCACCCTGGCTGCTTCCTGCGCGACCACGGCGACCTCGGCGGGCGTGCTGTGGATGATCGCGTACCAGCAGAGCATGCCGCGCACCCCCGCGTCGGGGAAGGGGAGCGCGTCCAGTGCAGCGACATGGATCGCAGCCTCCGGCGCGAGCCGGCGGGCGTGCGTGGCCATCGCGGGGGAGAGGTCGACGCCTGCGAGCGGGGACAGACCGAGGTCCGCGAGGTAAGGCAGCATCCGCCCTGTGCCGCACCCGGCGTCCAGGACAGGGAGATCGCCGGCGGGGACGGTCGCCGCGAAGCGCGCGACGAGGTCCCGATCGGATGGCGCCTCGGCCCGCAGGTCGGGCAGGACGCGCGCGTAGGTGTCGGCGACGGTGTCGTAGAGGAGGCGCGTCTCGTCGAGCGGGTCGGTCACGGAGGAATTCTCCACGGCCGGGGGTGTTTCTGCAGGTGTCCCGAGCGACCGTGTCGCGACTGCCGGAGACCGTGGTCAACTCCGGTGGAGCGGCAGCTGGCCCTCCTCCTGCAGCGCCTGCCGGTGCGCGGACAGCGCGGAGCGCACGGCGGTATAGATGATGAACCACAGGATCAGGCAGCCGATGAGGAACGATGCGGCGGCGATGATCCACGTGAGGGTGGTGGCTTCCTCGAGAGTCATGTCTGGGACGCTAGCGGAACGCGCGGTCCGCGCCCTGGTCCGTGCTCCCGGCTACGGCCGCGCGCGGGGGCACGTCGGCATTCATCCCGATCGGCATCCGTCTCGCCGTCGTGAGCGAAGACATCCGCGGTGCCGATGATCTGGAAGCTCTCCATCGACCCTGCTCTGCTCGGGCAGGGGATCGGCGCGCGGATGCTCGACGCCGTCTGTGCCTTCCCGTCACCGGATGCCGCCCGGGTCGGCATCGAGCACGTGACGGGTGAACGTGGGCGCCGGGCGGTTCTCCGAGCAGGAGGAGTTTGCCGTCGACCGCGTTGACGAGGCCGCGTCCGGAGACCCGCGCGAGAGCGTCACCTCATGCGTAAGGCGGTGAGGCGAGCGGGACGGGATCCCGGGCGGCTCTCAGCAGCGGTTTCGCTCGCCAGGAGTGATCCTCGGGGCCGCCTACGAGGCGACGCCCGCTCAGAGCACCTTGCCGTACCACCTGGTCGCGTTGGCATTCTCGTTGTACGCCGGGATCGCTTCGAAGCCCGACCGCGCGTACAGCCCGCCCGCCGCCTCCAACGTGTGGTGCGTGTCGAGGACGAGCTCGGCCGCGCCGCGCTCGCGCGCCCGGCGCTCCAGGTCGTCGAGGAGCAGACGGCCCCACCCGCGTCCGCGCCCGATGTCGCGCACGAACAGGTGCTTGACCTCGTCGCGCGGGCCGTGCGGGCCGTCGTCGATCCGCCGGATGCCGCCGCAGCCGGCGGGGCGGCCTTCGTCGTCGTCGAGCACGACGAACACACCGGCCGGTTCGACGAACGTCGCGGGGGTGGGGAACGTCGTGCGGTACCCGCCGCCCGGGAAGATGGCGGCGCGGAGCGCGAAGTACTCCTCGAGCAGCGCGTGAGCATCGGGGGCGTCAACGGGGGAGATGCGAATCGAGACCACGGGTCGATGCTAGGCGAGGCCGGACCCGGCGCGTCTGTGGACAGGACCGGTCTGGAGGTGGCGCCGCCGCCTAGGCTGGCAGCATGACCACACGCGTTGCCATCGTGGGCGGAACCGGAAAGCTCGGCGGAGTCATCCGCGAGGTCGTCGAGGCCGAAGAGGGGTACGAGGTCTCCGCGGTGCTCGGCTCGCGCTCCGATCTCGCCGAACTCGACGGCGCCGACCTGGTGATCGACGCGTCGACCCCCGCGGTCTCGATCGACGTCGTGCGCGCGGCCATCGAGCGCGGGATCAACGTGCTGGTCGGGACGTCCGGGTGGTCCAACGAGCGCATCGCGCTGGTTCGCCCCCTCGTGGATGCCAGCGGCACGGGTGTCGTCTTCATCCCCAACTTCTCGCTGGGATCCGTGATCGGCAGCGCGCTGGCGGCCGCGGCCGCCCCCTTCTTCCCCTCCATCGAGATCATCGAGGCGCACCGCGAGACGAAGGTGGACTCACCCAGCGGCACCGCCGTCCGCACGGCCGAGCTCATCGCCGCCGCGCGCGAGAAGGTCGGTCCGGTCCGCTCGCCGCACGTCGACCAGCGCGCCCGCGGCCAGCAGGTCGCCTCGGTCCCGGTCCATTCGCTGCGTCGTCCGGGAGTCGTTGCGAAGCAGGAGACCGTGCTGTCCGGGCCGGGGGAGTCGCTCACGCTCGTGCACGACACGATCGACCCGGCCACGGCCTACGCCCCCGGCATCCGCATCGCGATGGCCGCGGCCCGCGAGGCGCGCGGAGTGATCGTCGGTCTCGACAGCTTCATCGACATCGGCGTGCGTACGCGCCCGGCGCGCGACGAAGCGCCGGTCGCCGACGGCGCGGTCTCGGGCCAGGTCGCGGGCGCCACCAGCGCATGAAGACGCGTGTCGCCGTCGCGGTCATGACGGTGCTGCTGCTGCTGTACATCGTGCTGGCGGGTCAGCGCGCCGTCGTGCTGCTGTCCAGCGGCGAGGGCGTCGGTATCGCGTTGGGGGTCGCGCTGATCGTGCTGCCGATCATCGCGCTGTGGGCCATCGGCCGCGAACTGTGGTTCGGGGTACGTGCCCAGAAGCTGGGCGAGATCCTGGATGCCGAGGGCGCCCTGCCCGACGAAGAGATCGATGTGCGACCGAGCGGGCGCGCGACGCGCGACGATGCCGACGCGCTCTTCCCGGCCTATCGTGCCGACGTGGAGGAGCACCCCGACGATTGGCGGTCCTGGTACCGCCTCGGCCTCGCATACGACGCGGCCGGCGACCGGCGTCGGGCCCGCGAAGCCGTCCGCCGGGCGATCGCCCTCGAGGCCGCCGCTCGCCGCGCGGCCTGAGCCGGCGCGACCGCACGACCGCGCAGCGCGTTCCGGCCGCTGCCTGAGGCCGCCCCGCCCCGCCCCGCTCAGCGCGCGGCGGGAACGGCGGAGGCCACGGCATCCTCCACGGTCTCGCGCGTGAAGGTGAAGCCGTCGTCCTGCAGGACGGACGGGCGCACGTCGGCGTCCGAGGTCAGCAGCGCTTCGGTCGCGTCGCTGCCGAGCGCGAGCTTCACTCCCCACACCGGGGCGCGGAGCGCGTAGGGGCGGTTCATCCGGCGCGCGAGGGCGAAACCGAGGTCGTTCGCCGTGGCGCGCGTGGGTCCGGTGAGGTTGACGGGGCCGTCGAGGTCGGAGTCGATGACGTGACGGATGGCCCGCACTTCGTCGTCGAGCGTGATCCACGGCCAGACCTGGGTGCCACGGCCGATCGGGCCCGAGACGCCGAGCTTCGTCAGGAGCAGCAGCGGCTTGAGGACACCGCGCTCGTGGACGATCGGGGCGGTGCGCAGCAGGGCGACGCGGGCGCGGGGACCTGCCCCGCGCGCGGCCGTCTCCCACTCTCCGCAGATGTCGGCGAGGAAGCCCTCGCCACGCGCGGAGGCCTCGGTGAGCACCGCCCCGGGCTGCGAGCCGTAGTAGCCGGTCGCCGATGCGTTCACGAGCGCGGGGGCGTCGTCGCCGAGCTCCCGGATCGCGGTGGCGAGAGTCCGCGTGGGCGTGATCCGCGACCACAACAGCGTGCTCTTGTAGGAGGGCGTCCAGGGGAAGCGGCCGATCGTCGCGCCGTTGAGGCACACGACGGCGTCGGCGCCCGCCAGCACGTCCGGGTCGAGGGGAGCGGCATCCTGGAGCCACTGCACCTCGTGCGGGCCGGTGGGCTCGTGACGGACGAGGGACGTGACCTCGACGCCGTCGGCGCGCAGCGCCTCGGTCAGGGCCGAGCCGATGAGACCCGACGCGCCGCTGAGGACGACGCGCCGGGTCGAGGACTCAGGCAAGCGTGGCCTCGAGGGTGATGTCGATTCCTGCCAGCGCCTGCGAGACGGGGCAGTTCGCCTTGGCGTCGTTCGCGATCTTCTCGAACGTGGCGGCATCGATGCCGGGGACGACCGCGTTCACGTTCAGGTGGCTGCCGGTGATGCCGGTGCCCGGCTTGAAGGTGACGGAGGCGGTCGCATCGATCGACTGCGGCGGGGTGCCGTTGTCGGCGAGGGCGTTGGACAGCGCCATGCTGAAGCACGACGAGTGCGCACCGGCGAGCAGTTCCTCGGGGGTGGTGACCGAAGCGGAGCCTTCGCTGCGCGCCTTCCAGTTCACGTCGAACGTGCCGATCCCCGACGACGTGAAGGTCACTTCGCCCGATCCCTCGAACAGGCTGCCCTTCCAGGCGGTGGTGGCTTCGCTCGTGACGGTCATTCGAACCTCCCGGTTTCCGACGCAGCCCTCATGGCTGCGGCGTTCGCCAGCCTAGCCAGGGGCTCCGACCCGCCGAAGGTCTTGACAGGCGACGCGGGGGAGAGGCTCAGACGGCAGAGGGGCGCCGACGCCCGACGAGGCCCGCGCGCTGCAGCAGCAGGTAGAGCTGGCATCCCAGGCACAGTCCGAAGACGGCGTTCAGGAATGCCGCGACGAAGGCCATCGCCGCGGCGATCGGGAGAGCCCACGGCACACCGGCGAGGTGCAGCAGAAGGCCGACCGCGGTCACGAACAGGCCGACGCCCTGCGCGAACCGCGGCGGACGCGGGTCTTCGAACTCGGTGGGCGGCGCGAGTCGCGGCTGCACCACGCGGCGGAAGAGCACGCCCCACGGAGCGGTCCGCGGCGAGACGACGCCCCACGCGAACAGCAGGGCGATCACGAGCAGCAGCAGGAACCCGGGGTCGACGACGCGCGCCCACAGGGGAGCAGCCGACACAGCCCATTCCTCGGGGCGATAG
>NZ_CAKKMM010000181.1:0-7873 GCF_918698205.1 Microbacterium sp. Bi128
GGACCCGGCGACCGTCGGGTTCGAGCAACGGGACTCCCGCGTCGCGCTCGAGCTGGGCCAGTTGCTGCGAGATCGTCGAGGGGCTGAACGAGAGCGCCTCGGCCACGGCGGCGAGGGTGCCGCGCACCGACAGTTCGTGCAACAGGCGCAGTCGGCGGAGATCGAACATTCCAGACCCTTCGTTGCAATCAACCGATACCGTTCGGAAATCATCGCTTTTCCCGATCGTACGTCGGTCGCACACTGAGGGCATCCGAGGAAGGATCCGCATGTCGCTCACCGATGTCGTCCCCACTGATGTCGCCCCGGCCGACCTGGCCGACGACGCCGTCGCCCTGGTCCGCCGCTGGCTCGTCGAGAGCCGCTCCGAGCCGGTCGACGCGGCGGCCACGCGGCTGGCCGGTGTGCTGCGCGACCCCGACGGTCTGGCGTTCACCGTCGGGTTCGTCGACGGCGTCGTCCGTCCCGACGACCTGCGGGTCGCCGCGGGCAACCTCTCCCGCCTCGCGCCGCTGGTGCCGGGCTTCCTGCCGCTGCACCTGAAGGCGGCGATCCGCTTGGGCGCCCTGACCGCGCCGATTCTGCCGCGCGTGGTGGTCCCCGCCGCACGGACCGCGCTGAGATCGATGGTGCGCCACCTCATCGTCGACGCCAGCGATCGTCGGCTCGGCGCCGCCATCGCCGCGATCCGGGGGCGCGGCGAGGGCATCCGCCTGAACGTGAACCTGCTGGGCGAGGCGATCCTCGGGAGGAAGGAGGCGGCCCGGCGTCTCGAGGGGACGCGCCGTCTGCTCGCTCGCGACGACGTCGACTACGTCTCGATCAAGGTCTCGTCGACCGTCGCGCCGCACACGCCGTGGGCGTTCGACGCCGCCGTCGCGGACGCCGTCTCGGCCTTGCGGCCGCTGTACCGCGTCGCGAAGGAGACCGGCACCTTCCTCAACCTCGACATGGAGGAGTTCAAGGACCTCGATCTGACCCTCGCGGTGTTCGAGACGCTCCTCGCTGAGCCGGAGTTCCACGACGTCGAGGCCGGCATCGTGCTGCAGGCCTATCTGCCCGATGCTCTCGCCGCGATGATCCGGCTGCAGGAGTGGGCCGCCGCGCGGGTGGCATCCGGGGGTGCGCCTATCAAAGTGCGCGTCGTGAAGGGCGCGAACCTGCCGATGGAGCGCGTCGACGCGGACGTCCACGACTGGCCGCTGGCGACCTGGCCGTCCAAGCAGGCGACGGATGCCTCGTACAAGTCGGTTCTCGACTACGCCCTGCGGCCCGAGCGCACGGCGAACGTGCGCATCGGCGTGGCGGGGCACAACCTGTTCGACATCGCTGTGGCGTGGCTGCTCGCCGAGCGTCGCGGCGTGACCGGCGGCATCGAGATCGAGATGCTGCTGGGCATGGCCACCGCGCAGCAGGCCGTCGTGCGGCGCACGGTCGGCTCGATCCTGCTCTACACCCCGGTGGTGCACCCGCAGGAGTTCGACGTCGCGATCGCGTACCTGATCCGGCGCCTCGAGGAGGGGGCGTCGAGCGAGAACTTCATGTCGGCCGTCTTCGACCTCGACACGCACGAAGCGCTGTTCGCGCGCGAGCGCGACCGCTTCCTGGCTTCACTCGCCGACATGCCGACCGAGGTGCCGGCGTCGCACCGCGTGCAGGACCGCACCGCAGCCCCGACGCCGGCGCCGCGCACGGGGTTCCGCAACGCCCCCGATTCCGACCCCGCGATCGCCGCGAACCGCGCGTGGGCCGCGGGCATCGTGTCGCGGATGGCCGCGTCGACCCTCGGCGCCGAGACGATCGCGGCGCACACCGTGACCGTCGCGGCGGTGCTCGACGAGCGGATCCGGGATGCCGCGGCCGCCGCCGTCGCGTGGCGCGACCTCGGCGCCGACGGGCGCGCCGAGATCCTGCACCGGGCCGGTGACGCGCTCGAAGCCCGCCGCGCGGAGCTCATCGAGGTCATGGGAGCCGAGTGCGGCAAGGTCGTCGAGCAGAGCGACCCCGAGGTCTCCGAGGCGATCGACTTCGCGCACTACTACGCCGAGCAGGCGCGGCACCTCGACCGCGTGGACGGCGCGCGCTTCACCCCCGTCGGCGTCACCGTCGTCACTCCGCCGTGGAACTTCCCCGTCGCCATTCCGGCGGGGTCGACGCTGGCGGCGCTCGCCGCGGGATCGTCGGTGATCATCAAGCCGGCGGCGTTGGCCGAGCGCTCCGGAGCGGTCATGGTCGAGGCGCTGTGGGACGCCGGCGTCCCGCGCGACGTCCTGACGCTCGTGCAGGTCGCCGAGAGCGACCTCGGTCGTGAGCTGCTCACCCACCCCGCCGTGGAGCGGGTCGTGCTGACCGGCGCGTACGAGACGGCCGAGCTGTTCCGCTCGTTCCGAGCCGACCTCCCGCTCCTGGCCGAGACGAGCGGCAAGAACGCCGTCATCGTCACGCCGTCGGCCGACCTCGATCTCGCCGCGAAGGACGTCGCGCTGTCGGCCTTCGGCCACGCCGGCCAGAAGTGCTCGGCGGCCTCGCTCGTCGTCCTCGTCGGCTCTGTCGCCACCTCGCGCCGCTTCCGCGACCAGCTCGTCGACGCCGTCACCTCGCTGGAGGTCGGGATGCCGTGGGACGACGCCGCGCGCGTCGGACCCCTCATCGAGCCCGCGGAGGGCAAGCTCCTGCGGGCGCTCACGACGCTCGAGCAGGGCCAGCGCTGGATCGTCGAGCCACGCCGCCTCGACGAGGACGGACGGCTGTGGCGTCCCGGCATCCGGGAGGGCGTGCAGCCCGGAAGCGAGTTCCACCGCACCGAGTACTTCGGTCCAGTGCTCGGCGTCATGACGGCAGAGACCCTCGACGAGGCGATCGACATCGTCAATGCCGTCGACTACGGCCTGACCTCGGGTCTCCACGCCCTCGACGAGACCGAGATCCACCGCTGGCTCGCGCGCATCGAGGCCGGCAACGTCTACGTCAACCGCGGCACGACCGGGGCGATCGTGCAGCGGCAGCCGTTCGGCGGGTGGAAGAAGTCCGCCGTCGGCGCCGGCACCAAGGCCGGCGGTCCGCACTACCTCTTCGGTTTCGGGTCATGGGCGGATGCCGAGCCCGGTGCGCCGCGCGGAGCGGGTGCGCTCGCCGGTCCGGCGTCAGCGGCGGTCCCGGCGGGGGACCGCCGGTGGTTGGCATCCGCCCTCGCCTCGGATGCCGCAGCCTGGGCGACGGAGTTCTCGCGTGCGCGCGACGTGACGGGGCTGGAGTCCGAACAGAACGTGCTGCGGTACGCCGCGGTCCCGGTGACGGTGCGGCTCGAGGACGCGCGCGACGTCGCCCTGGTGCGGGTCGTGGCCGCGGGGCTGCGCGCCGGATCCACCGTCACGGTGAGCGTCGACCGCGAGCTCACCCCCGCGGTGCGGGCGTGGCTCGAGGGCGCGGGCGTCACGCACGCCGTCGAAGACGCCGCGGCATGGGGGCGGCGGGCGTCGCGGCTCGCGCGCACCGGTGGCCGTGTGCGCCTGTTGGGCGGCTCGGCCGAACGGTTCGCCGAGGTCACATCCGGCTCGCCCGCGGTGGCGCTGTACGACGGGGAGCCGACGCGCGCCGGCGAGGTCGAGTTGCTGCCGTTCCTGCGTGAGCAGGCGGTGTCGATCACGGCGCACCGCTTCGGCACGGTCCGTCGGTACGTCGTGCCCCCGCTCGTCATGAGCTGATTCAGCGCGGCTCCTGGCCCGGTCGTGTGGCCGTGTGGCCGTGTCGCCGTGCCGCCGGTCGAGCCGTGCCGTGGGTCACGCCGTGCCGCCGGTCGAGCCGTGCCGCGGGTCACGCCGTGTCGTCGGTCGAGCCGTGCCGCGGGTCACGCCGTGCCGCGGGTCACGCCGTGCCGCCGGTCAGGCCCGACCGCCGGTCAGGCCGTGCCGGTCGCCGCCACGCGCGCGGCGGCACGGCGGACGGAGTCCGGGATCGCCGTTCCGGGAACGGTCTGCGCCGACGTCACGGGGTCGCCGGCGATGACGTGCAGCGGCAGTTCGCCGGCCCACACGGCCCGGTCCTCGCCGTCGTCGTCCACCTCGACGAGGGACCCGGCGTTGTCCTTCACGCTGGCCTCCGACAGCGGAATCCGCAGCACCAGGGTCGCGGCCAGTTCTCGTGCCGTCATGGGGCGCACGTCGGCCGAGCGCCCCGGCATGAGGTGTTCGGAGAGCACGAGCAGCGCGTCCTCCTTCTCCTCCGCGGGAACAACGGATGCCACCCCGTGCACGACGGCGCAGCGGTAGCGCATCGAGCTGTCGAACAGGGAGCGGGCGTACTTCAGCCCGAGCAGCTGGGTGACGGTGAGGCAGACGGGCGTGCCCGCGGCGATCCGCCGGAAGAAGTCACTGCCGCTGGACCCGTGCACGAGAACATCGTCGCCGTCGCGGCCGATCCCGACCGGAAGAGCGACGGGGCGACCGTCGCGCACGATCGCGAGAGTAGCTGCCAGGGCGCCGTCGAGCACGTCGTACAGCGCGGCGCGGTCGGTCACCTGGTGGTGCGGCAGGCGTCGGACGCGGGTGCGGGGAGTGAGCGGCAGGTCGGTCATGTCTCGATCTCAGCCGCCCGGGCGGACCGATTCCTAGGCCGATTCTCGCCCGATCGTATAGACCAGTGACAAACTGGCGGCCGTGATCTCGTCCGGCATCCTGGATCGTTCGTCGCCCGTGCCGCTGCACGTCCAGCTCACGCAGGGGCTTCGACGTGCCATCGTCGAGGGGCGGCTCGCCGCGGGCGATCCGGTCCCGTCATCGCGCGCGCTGGCGGTCGACCTCGGCGTCGCACGCGGTACCGTCGTAGCCGCCTACGAGACGCTGGCGGGCGAGGGCTACCTCGTCGCGCGGGCCGGAGCGCGCACCGCGGTGGCGGTGTTGCCGCGGCATCCCGATGTCGGTGAGCCGGCCGCGCCGCGTCCGCCCGCCCGCGCGGCGTCGGATGCGATCGACCTTCGCCCGGGACGTCCGGGAACGCGGGGGCTCGCCGATGCCGCGTGGCGTTCGGCCTGGCGTCGGGCCGGGGCGCTCGACCCGGCGGCCGATGTCGACGATGCGATGGGTGTGCCGGAGTTCCGGCGAGAAGTCGCGCGACACCTCGGACGTACCCGGGGCGTGACGGTCGATCCGGGAGAGGTGATCGTGACGGCGGGGACGAGTGACGCGATGCTGTTGACGGCTCTCGCCCTCGCGCCGCGGCGGACCGGGGGTCCGCGCCGGTTCGGTGTCGAGAACCCGGGGTATCCGCGCGTGCGGACGATCCTGGCCCGTGTCGGCGTCGAGACAATTCCCGTCTCGGTGGCCCCCGGCACAGGGCTCGACCTGGATGCCGTGGAGCGATACGACGATCTCGACGCGCTCATCGTCACCCCGCATCACCACTATCCCCTCGGCAGTCGACTGGATGCCGCTGCCCGAGCGCGTCTGTCGGCCTGGGCGCGGCGAACCGGCACGGTCCTCATCGAAGACGACTACGACAGCGAGTTCCCCCATGGGCGTGCTCCGCTGCCACCGCTCCGGCTGCTCGACCCCGAGGGCGTCGTGCTGATCGGCAGCCTGTCGAAGGTGCTGAGCCCCGCGCTGCGGTGCGGGTGGATCGTCGCCTCGGGAACGGCCGGCGACCGCCTGCGCGCCGCGCGCGCCGACCTCGATCTGCCGGTCTCGCTGGTCGTGCAGCAGGCTTTGGCTCTGTACCTCGCCGACGGTTCGCTCGCGCGTCACACCGCGCGGCGGCGCCGCGACTACCACCACCGCCGGAAGCTCGTGCTCGAGGCCCTCGGGTCGATCGCTGGAGTGGAGCTGACGGCGATGAACGGCGGGCTGCACGCGGTGGCACTGCTGTCGAATGTCCCGGGGACCGCGCGGGCGGAGGTCGAGACGGCGCTGGTCGCTTCCGTCGCTGCACGCGGAGTGCGGGTGGCGGGTCTCGCTGACTATGCCGTTCCCGGAGCGCCGTCCGATCTGCCGGCCGGCATCGTCCTGGGGTACGCCGAACCCACAACGCTCGAACTCGCGCGGGGCGTCGCGGTCGTGGCGGAAGTTCTGCGCGAGTGCGACTGGTCGGCCGGTGTCATGACGGGGCGGTGACTGCGCGGCGATCGTGTGGGGAGGGGGATTCAGAACGGCGGTGTCCGCCTCGGGTGTCCGCCGGGCGTGGTCTCAGAACGGGGGCGGGTCCGCGTCCGGTACGAACAGCACCCGGGCCGGCAGTTTCTCGCGGTGCTCGTAGCCGAGAGGGCTGTGGAAGCGGAGCGTGCCGTCGGGGTCTTGATCGACGGTCCACTCGCTCTCGGTCTTGAGCGTGTGGTGTCGGACGCAGAGGTGGCACAGGTTGCACAGGCGCGTGCGGCCACCGTTCTGGGCTTCGTGATTGTGGTCGATCTGGCACCGCGTGATCGGTGCCCGACAGCCCGGCGCACGGCAGTGCCGATCGCGAGCCGCGAGGAACCGGCGCTGGGCCGCGGTGGGGGAGTACCGGTCGACGTCGAGTACCGTGCCGGTCACGGGATCGCAGAGCACGCGATCCCACCCGGGTGCGTGGGCGGTCATCTGCCGCGCGGTCTCGGGGTCGATCGGAGTGCGACCGTCGATGCTCGCGCCGACGTCTGCGCGACCGAGGAGCGTCAAGACCGGCACCGTGATCTGCACATGCCCACGGATCGCTCCCAGGCCACCCGGACACGTCTCGTCGGTGGTGGGGTCGATCGCGGGAGCCGCGGTGAGCAGCAGGTCGGCGCAGACATCGGCTCCGATCTGGGCGAGCGTTCGCGTGTCCGTGACGTCGGCGTGCACGTCGATCGGTGCGATCTGCGCGGGGCCTGCCGAGTGCGCTTCGTCTGCGCTCGCTGCGCTTGCGCTGGTTCCCGTCGCGCGTAGCCCGGCTCCGGTCGCACGCGCCGCGGTTGTGGCGGCGCTCGCCCCGGCCGCCGCGCTCGATCCCTCCGTTGCGTCGGCTCCGGCCGTGCCACCCGAGTCGCCCGAGCCCGCGGCTGTGCCACGCGCGTCGGCCGAGCCCGCGGCTGTGCCATGCGCGCTGGTGGAGTCCGCTTCCGTGCTGCTCTCGTCGGTCGAGCCGTCTGCCGCGGCGCTCGCTCCGGCTGCCTCGTCGTTCATCGATGCCCGGATCGCCGCGGCCTGACGGCGCAGGCGGTCGCGGATGCCGTACGCCACCGTCGCGGGAAGGATGACGCTGAGCTCTGCCATGCCGTCGGCGAGGTCGCGCACACTCACGCCTCGGGAGGCGGCGGCCCGCGCATGACGTTGCGTCATACCGACGGGGTGCACGCTCTCGGCGAGTTCGCGGCCGAACGCGCGCACCCGGCCGGGGGACTCGCGCTCGGCGTGGGTGAGCACGACCTGTTCCCACGCGGCGCGCGTAGCGTCGTCGTCGAGCACGATGCCGGTTTCGAGGATCGCCGCGGCGTGCCGTGCCCCGATGCGCCCTTGAGCGAGCGCGTCGACGGTCGCGGTGAATTTCTGCGTCATCGTGTGCGCGTCGGACAGTTCTTTCTGCACCGTCAGGTCGTGGGCGTGCGTCGCGACGGCGATCTCGAGCGCGAGCGACCGGACCGGCATCTCGCGTTCCCGCGACTCTCGCGACCGCGAACGTGCGACCTGATCCATCGCGATCCCCAGCGCTTCGGAGCGGAGGCGGATCAGTGACGCGTGTACGTGAGCGGCTCGCGCGGTCTCGTCGCGGATCGCGGAGACGAGCCCGCGCAGACGATCGTCTTCGCTCGCGGCGGCGCGAGATCCGGGATCCGGGACGGGAGGGGAAGGCATGCACTTAGAATAGAACAAACGTTCTAATGTTGAAGGTGTCTTCACCCTCGCTCGCCCGAGGTTCATCCCTGCCG
>NZ_CAKKMM010000182.1:0-7856 GCF_918698205.1 Microbacterium sp. Bi128
GTTCAGGGTCTCCCCGGCCGCGCCCACACCGCATCCCTTCGGCGGCTGACCGCCGCAGCGGATGCCGTCAACCCGCCTCACCCGGAGCCTGAGAACAGATTGACTGAGCGCATGGGCCGACAGACGAGACTGACCCGATGATCGACGGACGCGTCCTCCAGCCGCCTCGGGAACCCTCCCCCGTTGACGTCGCCCTGCCGCGCGTCTACGACGAGCGCCTGCGGGCCGTCATCGCCCCCGAGGCCAGGCTGCTCTCGCTCTTCTCGGACGCCACGTGGGCCGAAGGGCCGGTGTGGTGGGAGCGCGAGCGGATGCTCGTCTTCAGCGACGTGGTGGGCCGTCGCACCCTCGGCTGGCGGGAGGACGGCAGCGTCGTGGCCGTCGTCGACCCGTCGGCCTTCTCCAACGGCAACGCGGTGGATGCCGAGGGTCGCCTGTTGCACGCGGAGCACGGCCGACGCGCGCTCAGCCGCACCGACGACCGCGGCACGCACGTGCTGGTCGACGTGTACGACGGCAAGCCATTGAACTCGCCGAACGACCTCGTCGTCGACTGCGCCGGCGCCGTGTGGTTCACCGACCCGTCCTACGGCATCTCCGATCCGCGCGAGGGGTATCCGGCCGAATCAGCCCTCGGCCACCAGAGCGTGTACCGCTGGCGCGAAGGACACGCCCTGCAGCGCATGATCGACCTCGACGCCCCGAACGGCCTGGGCTTCAGCCCCGACGAGACGACCCTCTACATCGCGGAATCCCACCAAGACGGACTGCCCCGCGTCGTCGCCTGCAGCTGGGACGGAGAGACCCTTGGCGCCCCACGGACGTTCGCGACGGTGGATGCCGGCATCCCGGACGGGTTCGCGATCGACCGCCGCGGATGGCTGTGGATCAGCAGCGCGGCCGGTCTCGTGATCGTCGACGACGCGGGCGCACGCCTGGGTGTCATTCCCACGCCGCACCTGGTGAGCAACTGCACGTTCGATACCGAGGAACGGCGCCTGTTCGTCACCGGCGACAGCGACCTGTGGATGGTCGAGCTGGGATGAACGACGTCGAGATGGCTCAGATTCCGGCGGGACGCGTCCTGCGGGGCGATCAGCGCGGGGCGGAACGACGCGAGATCGAGGTCGACGCGTTCGAGATCGCGGTGTACCCCGTCACCGAGGAGCAGATGGCCGAGATCCTCGGGGTCCCGGCGCACAACCCGCGTCGGCCGGCGGTCCAGGTCAGCTGGCTGCGCGCCGTGCGCTTCTGCAACGCCCTCTCGGAGTGGGAGGGGCTCGACCCCGTGTACTCCTACGACGGCGAGATCGTCGACTGGGACACGGAGTCCGAAGGGATCCGCCTTCCGACCGAGGACGAATGGGAGTACGCCTGCCGCGCGGGATCGACCGGCTCGACCTACGGGCCGATCGCAGAGATCGCCTGGACCGCGGGCGACGGGCTCCCCGGCCCCGTCGAGGTCGGCGGACGCCTGCCCAACCTCCACGGTCTGTTCGACATCCTCGGGAACGTCTCGGAGTGGTGCTGGGATCTGTTCGACCCCGACACGGGAGACACCCGGGTCTTCCGGGGCGGTGGGTGGAGCGACGCGCGGGCTGTGGTGCGCGCCACGGCTCGACGCGGCGCGAGTCCGCGCGCGGTGTTCGACGATGTCGGCCTGCGCGTGGCGCGAGGCCCGCTTACTCGCGCTCGCTGATGGCGATGCCGAGCTCGTCGATGAACGCCGCGATCGTGGCCAGCTCGTCGTCGGAGTACTTCTCGGCGACATCGCGCATCGCCGCGAGGTGCCCGCCGAAGTGGCGGAAGAACTCCTTCCGCGACTTGGGCGTGAGCGCGACCACGCGGGCGCGGCCGTCCGAGGGGTGGGGCCGTCGTTCGAGGTGCCCCGCGGCGGCGAGACGATCGAGGAGCTTCGTCGTGGATGCCGTGGAGATGCGCAAGTGCGAGGCGACGTCGTGCGGGCTCACCATCTCACCGCGCTGCTCGCGGATGATCAGCATGCGCAGAGTCGCCAAGTCACTGGCGTTCATGTCCATGTCGCCCTTCATGCCGCTGTTCATGCGGTCAAGAGCGTCACTCAGGGCCCGGACCGACTCCAGGGCGCGAAGCACCCCGGTTCTCGTACCAGAGAACGGGCTACCGGCGGGCGCGGTGGACACCCCCGTGGCGCTCTGGATATAGTCGGCAGACATCGCTAGCTAAACTAGCAAATGGGAGGCACGATGAGCGAGACCGAGTATGTCGTCCTCCTGGACGACTGGGGCAATGAGATCGGCACGGCCCCCAAGGCGAGCGTGCACGACACCGACACGGCGCTCCATCTGGCCTTTTCCTGCCACGTCGTGAACGCCGCCGGCCAGGTACTGGTGACGCGTCGAGCACTGGAGAAGAAGACCTGGCCCGGCGTCTGGACGAACTCCTTCTGCGGCCACCCCTCCCCCTCCGAGCCCGTCCTGCAGGCCGTCCACCGTCGTGCCGCCTTCGAGGTGGGTCTGACGATCCGCGACGTCGAACTCGCCCTCCCTCTCTTCCGCTACCGCGCCGTCGATGCCAGCGGCATCGTCGAGCACGAGATCTGCCCGGTCTATGTCGCCCGCACCGACGAAGAGCCGCGCTTGAACCCGGCAGAAGTCGCCGAGTCCCGCTGGGTCGATCCCGCCGACCTGGCCGCGGCACTCGAGGCGACGCCCTGGGCCTTCAGCCCGTGGCTCGTCCTGCAGGCCCAGCAGCTTCACCTCTTCTCGCCCCCGGCTGCCATCAGGGCGGCGTCATGATCGCACTCTCCACGACGCCGACCGCGCGCGCCGCCATCGACGACGCGATCGACGCCGTGATCGCGCGACTGGCCCGGCGACTCCACGGACACGGAGACGGCGCCCGCGCCCTGGCATCCGCCATCGCCCGTTCCGCCGAGGGAGGAAAGCGCTTCCGGCCGCTGCTCGTCGTCGCCGCGTTCGACACGCTGCGCGGCCGCGAGAACGACCGAACCGCCGTCTACCAGGTCGCCGCCGCGTTCGAGCTGCTGCACACGGCCTTCGTCGTCCACGACGACGTCATCGACCACGACACCGAGCGGCGCGGCGTGGCCAATGTCGGCGGCGAGTTCCGCGCGCGCGGTCGCGCACGCGGAGCGGACGACGTCGGCGCCGCACTGCTCGGGGACGCCGCCGGCATCCTCGCCGGTGACCTGCTGCTGCACGAGGCGGGGCGTCTCGTCGCCCTCGCCGATCTGCCGTCCGGCGTCCGTGGGGAACTCCTGCGTCTCGTCGAGGACGCCGTCCTGATCTCGGCCGCGGGCGAACTCGCCGACGTCGAGAACGCCGTGTCGGCGGACGAGGTCGATGCGGACACGATCCTGCGCACGACGCACGACAAGACCGCCGTCTACTCTTTCTCGGCGCCGCTCGAGGCCGGGGCTGTGCTCGCGGGCGCCGACCGTCCGGTGCGCGCCGCTCTCGAGCGGTTCGGGCAGCGGCTCGGGCTCGCCTATCAGCTCGTCGATGACCTGATCGGAGCCTTCGGCTCATCCGAGGTGTCCGGTAAGGACGAGGGATGCGACCTGCGCGAGGCCAAGAAGACGCACCTGATCGTGCTGGCACGCGAAACCGAGTCCTGGCCCGAAGTGAACGAAGCGCTCTCCCAGGCTCACACGGGGCCCGTCGCCATCCGCGCGGCGCAGCGCGCGTTGAGCGCGTCCGGTGCGCGTGCGCGACTCGAAAGCCTCGTGCGTGAGACGCTCGACGAAGCCCGCGCGATCGTCACGGCCTCCACGCTCCCCGACGAGTGCCGTGACATGCTGCACGACCTCGTCGACGCCGTCCAGGGGCGCGTCCCGTGAGCGCAAGCGCCACCGGCCTCGAACTGTATTCGCGCACGGCCGACGACGCGGCCGCCGCGGTCATCAACCGATACTCGACGTCATTCGCTCTGGCCTGCCGTCTGCTCGGCCCACGCCCCCGACCCCACGTGCGGAACATCTACGCCCTGGTGCGGGTCGCCGACGAGATCGTCGACGGACCCGCGCACGACGCCGGGCTCTCCCCCGCCCAGGAACGGGCTGCGCTCGATGCGCTCGAGGTCGAGGTGCGGGATGCCATCGCCTCGGGCTTCAGCGCCAACCTCGTCGTGCATGCCTTCGCCCGCACGGCGCGCGAGTGCGGCATCGGCGACGACCTCATCGCCCCCTTCTTCGCCTCGATGCGGACCGACCTGGACACCGCCGCGCACGACGACGCCTCGCATGACGCGTACGTGTACGGATCGGCGGAGGTCGTGGGCCTCATGTGCCTCCAGGTGTTCCTCAACGCCGGGATGTCGGCTCCGGCACGGCCCGCCGCCGACCTCGTCGACGGCGCCCGGCGCCTGGGGGCGGCGTTCCAGGACGTCAACTTCTTGCGCGACCTCGACGACGACGCCGTCCGCCTCGGCCGCGACTACCTCGACGGCGCAGCGGGTGACGAGCGGCGCATCGCGGTTCTCGACCGGATCGACGCCGACCTGGCCGCTGCCGCCGCCACGGTCCCGTTCCTGCCGCCGGACTGCCGTCGCGCGGTGACGGCCGCGCACGACCTGTTCGCCGAACTCTCGCGGCGCCTGCGTCGCACTCCCGCGGGCGCGCCGCGCGTCCGTGTACCCGACGGTGTGAAGGCGACGCTCGCCGCGCGCGCCTTCCTCGGACGCCCACCGAAAGGGGCCCACGCATGACCTCGCAACGCATCGTCGTCGTCGGAGGTGGCATCGCCGGTCTCGGCACCGCCGCCCTGCTCGCCGACCAGGGACACGAGGTGCACCTGTTCGAGGGGCGCGATCAGCTCGGCGGGCGTGCCGGCTCCTGGGAGAGCGAGGGCTTCCGTTTCGACACGGGGCCGAGCTGGTACCTCATGCCCGAAGTGTTTGACCACTTCTTCCGCCTGCTGGGCACCAGTGCCGCCGAGCAACTCGACCTCGTGCGCCTAGACCCCGCGTACCGCGTGTACGGCCCTCCCGGAAAGGGGGAGCCGATCGACGTCGTGTCCGGCCGCGACGCCGTCCGCGCCCTGTTCGAGGAGCACGAGCCCGGATCGGGCGACAAGGTCGATGCCTACCTCGACTCCGCGAAGGACGCCTACGAGCTCTCCACGTCGAAGTTCCTCTACGACACCTACTCGTCGACCCAGGGCCTGCGCGACCCCGCCCTCGTCAAGCGGCTGCCGACGCTCATCCCGCTGCTGACCCAGACGCTGTGGAAGCGCGTCACCCGCGACTTCTCGAACCCGCGGCTGCAGCAGATCCTCGCCTACCCCTCGGTGTTCCTCGGCGGTTCGCCCTTCGAGGTGCCGAGCCTGTACCACCTCATGAGCCACCTCGATCTGGGCGACGGCGTGCTGTACCCCCGCGGCGGGTTCACCGAGATCATCGCCGCGATCGAGCGCCTGGCGCGCGAGCGCGGTGTGCAGATCGAGACCGGCGTCCCCGTCGAGTCGATCATCACGGACGGCGGCATCGCGCGCGGGGTGCGGCTTGCGGACGGTCGGGTCGTGTCCGCGGACGCCGTGGTGTCGGGCGCCGACCTCCACCACACCGAGACGCAGCTCCTCGAGGAGGGCGATCGCCAGTATCCCGAGAAGTGGTGGAAGGACCGCGTGCCCAGCCCGGGTGCACTGCTGCTCCTGCTCGGGGTCAAGGGCGAGCTCCCCCAGCTCACGCACCACACACTCCTCTTCACCGACGACTGGCACACGAACTTCGACGCGATCTTCGGCGAGAACAAGCGCATCCCGGATCCGGCCTCGATCTACGTGTGCCGCCCCAGCGCATCCGACGACACCGTGGCTCCCGAGGGCTTCGAGAACCTCTTCGTCCTCGTTCCCGTGCCCGCGGACCCGGTCAGCGGTCGCGGTGGCGTCGACCGCGCCGGCGATGCCCGCATCGAAGCCGCGGCCGACCGGGTGATCGCGCAGATCGGCGAGTGGGCCGGCATCCCGGACTTCGCCGAGCGCATCGTGGTGCGCCGGACCATCGCGCCCGAGGACTTCGCCACGGACCTGCACGCGTGGCACGGCAACTCGCTCGGGCTGGCTCACACGCTCGGTCAGAGCGCGATCTTCCGCCCGAAGAACCGCTCCCGCAAGGTGTCGAACCTGTACTACGCGGGAACGTCCGTGCTGCCGGGCATCGGTCTTCCGATGTGTCTGATCTCGGCGGAGCTCGTGGTCAAGCGGATGACGGGCGACCGCACCGCGGGCCCCCTGAACGAGCCGGCCCGCGCGGCGGTCTGAGGTGCCCGGGATCTACCTGGGCGCGATCCTGTTCTCGCTGGCCGGCATGATCGCGATCGATCTGAAATACGGCCTCGCGCTGCGCACCGCCCCGGGGCGCACCGCTCTCGCGGTGGGCCTGGGAACGGCGTTCTTCCTCGCGTGGGACGCCGTCGGCATCCTCACCGGGGTCTTCGTCAAGGGCGACAGCCCGCTGTTCGTGGGCATCGACCTGGCGCCGCACCTCCCCCTGGAGGAGCTGTTCTTCCTCCTCTTCCTCAGCTATCTCGCGCTCGTGCTGTGGACGGTGTTCGAGCGGGCGCGACGCCAGCGGGATGCCGAGCACCGAACCCGCGACGACGTCGAGGAGTCCACCCCGTGACGTATCCCGTCATCCTCCTGCCGTTCGTGGTCGTGACCGTCGTCGTGACTCTCCTCAGCGCCCGCCGGCCGGGCTTCCGCCGCCGCATGCGCGCGTCGGCGTGGACGGCTCTGGCGCTCGTGCTGCTCACGGCCGTCTTCGACAACGTCATGATCGCGGTCGACCTGTTCTCGTACCCGGCGGAACACCTCAGCGGCCTCCGGATCGGTCTGGCACCGCTCGAGGACTTCGCCTATCCCGTCTGCGCGGCGTTTCTCATCCCCGCGATCTTCACGCTCGTCTCCGCTCGGAGGGAACCCGCATGACCACCCCCGCTGCTCTCACCCCCGGTCGCATCCTGCGCGAACTCTTCGTGTCGTCGCGCCCGGTCAGCTGGATCAACACGGCGTTCCCCTTCGCCGCCGCGTACCTCCTGACGACGCGTCAGGTCGACGCGGTGCTCATCGTCGGCATCCTGTTCTTCCTCGTGCCCTACAACCTCGCGATGTACGGCGTGAACGACGTCTTCGACTACGAATCCGATCTGCGGAACCCCCGCAAGGGCGGGACGCACGGCGCCGTGCTCGCCAAGCGCATGCACCCGATCACCCTGTGGGCCTCGGCGCTGTCGTGTCTGCCGTTCGTGGTGTTCCTCGTGGTCGTCGGGTCACCGCTGTCGTGGCTCGTGCTGGCACTGAGCCTGTTCTTCGTCGTCTTCTACTCCGCACCGCCGCTGCGCTTGAAGGAGCGGCCGTTCGCCGACTCGATCACCAGCAGCATCCACTTCTTCTCGCCCGCGGTGTACGGCCTCGTCCTGGCCGGTGCCGTGTGGACGTGGCAGCTCGTCGTCGTGATCATCGCCTTCGCGCTGTGGGGCATCGCCTCGCACGCCTTCGGCGCCGTGCAGGACGTCGAAGCCGATCGCGCCGCCGACATCTCCTCGATCGCCACCGCGCGCGGCGCTCGGTGGACCGTGCGGTTCGCTCTGGTCTCCTACGCTCTCGCGGGGGTCGCGATGCTCGCCACCGCGTGGCCCGGCCCCCTCGCCGCGCTGCTCGTGCTCCCCTACCTCGTCGTCTGCTGGCCGTACCGGAACGTGACGGATGCCACCTCCGACTCCGCCACCGCCGGATGGAATCGCTTCCTCTGGCTCAACCAGATCGCCGGATTCGGCACAACAATGCTGCTGATCTGGTGGTGGTTCCTGACCGCCTGACTCCGCGGCCGGCTCTCGGCGGGTGGGCCTCGGCGTGTGG
>NZ_CAKKMM010000183.1:0-7811 GCF_918698205.1 Microbacterium sp. Bi128
GCACCGACGCCGCACCGACCCTGGAGACCTTCGTCTCGCTCGTCGAGACCGGACAGCTCCGCTACGTCATCGGCGAAGAAGACCGCGTCGGCGGGCCCGGGGGCGCGGCCGTGGGGGCGGGGATGGCCTCAACCTCCACGGTCTCGGCGCAGATCCGCGCGTGGGTGGAGCAGAACTGCGCGACGGCGGCGGATGCGCCGAGCACCGTGTACGTCTGCGGGTGAACGCCGGTCAGAGCTCGCGCGACAGGAACGCGATCCCGGCCTCGCGGAACGCGCGCGCTCCGGGGGCGTTCACGTGGTGCCGACCCGGGATGTCGACGAACTCGCCGCGGGGGAGCAGCCCCGCGAGGTTCGCGGACTGGTCGTGGATCGGGTCCTCGGTCCCGGTGGCGATGAGCACGGGCTGCAGCGGGGGCGACGCGGGGTCCGGGTCGGTTTCGCCCAGGCGCATGCCCTCGGCGATGGCGACGAGCGCGCGCAAGTCGTTGCCCGGCACGCGTTCCGCGAGCGAGACGTAGCGCAAGGTCGTGGCATCCTGCACCGGCTCCCCGCGATCGAGGAACGCGCGGGCCTGCTCCACCTGCAACCGGGCGAGCGGCCGGCCGTCCGGGATGCCGCCGAGCACGGCGCGCTCGACGTGCTCGGGGGCGTCGACGGCGAGCTGCCACCCGACGCGGCCGCCGAGGGAGTAGCCGAGGTAGCGCACCTGATCCACCAGGTAGGTGTCGAGGACAGCGACGAGGTCCGAGACGAGCGCGCTCATGCGGTACGCGGCGGCGTCGTGCGGTTTGTCGCTCGCGCCGTGACCGCGCTGATCGACGGCGAGGACGCGGAACCCCGCCCGCAGCAGATCGCGCACCCAGCCGGTGTTGACCCAGTTGTCGCGGGTGCTCGACCCGAAGCCGTGGACGCACAGCACCGTGGGAGCCTCGTGGTCGCCCCACGTGTACGTGGCGAGGCGCACGTTGTCGCCCACGATGAGGAACTGCGGATCGGGGACCTCGGTGAGCGCGGGCACGGCATCCATTCCGCCGATCCTGGCACAGTCGCGCGGGCCGGACGGCGAAGTGGTCATAGTGGTCTCATGGGGTATACACGTGCCGAGCTCGAGTCGTACCGGGATGCCACGATCCCCGACCTCGTCGGACCGGGCCTGCGCCTGCTGTTCGTGGGCATCAACCCCGGACTGTGGACCGCCGCGACCGGGACCCCGTTCGCCCGCCCCGGCAACCGGTTCTGGCCCGCGCTCGTCGAGGCCGGAATCCTGCCGCGGCTGCCCGCTTTCGCCGGTCCACTCGACGACGCCGACCGGGCGATGATCTTCGACGCGGGGGTGGGAGTGACCAACCCCGTCGCCCGCGCGACCGCGCGTGCCGACGAACTCGACCGCGCGGAACTGCGCGCCGGCGCCGCCGCTCTCGCGGACCGCGTGGCCGCCCTCGCGCCGTCCGCGGTCGCGGTGGTGGGTCTCACCGCGTACCGCCAGGGCTTCGACCGGCCCAAGGCCCTCGCCGGGCGCCAGGGAGAGACCATCGGGGGAGTGCCCACGTGGGTCCTGCCCAACCCCAGCGGCCTGAACGCGCACGACACGGTGGCCTCGCTCGCGCGGGCGTACGCGGAACCGGCGCGGGCGGCCGGGATCCTCGCGTGACGGAGGTCTCGCGTCGCCGGATCGCGGCGGGTGCGGCGCTGTTGGCCGTCGTCGCCGCGGGGCTGACCGTCCACGCGGCGCCCGGCTCGGTCGTCACCGACATCGTGGGCGACGCCCTGTACACCGTCGCCGTGTACGCGGGTCTCGTGATGCTCCTCCCGCGCGTCCGCCCGGTCGTGCTCGCCGCGGTCGCGGCGGCGTGGTGCGTGGGCGTCGAACTGCTGCAGCTCACCGGGCTCCCCGCAGCCTGGGCCGACGCGTTCCCGCCGATCGCCCTGGTGCTCGGGCTCGGCTTCGACGCGCGCGACCTCCTCGTCTCCCTCGCCGCGGCTGCCGTGGCGGTGGGGGTCGACCTCGCGGTGCGCCGACGGCTCTTCCCCAGGGGAGAGCGCCCGCGGTCTCCGTCCCGCCGCGGGTAGGGTGACGGCGTCGAAGGGAGACACGATGATCGTCGAGTTCGAGGGAGAGGTCTTCCGGTGGGAGGCCCGACTCGACAGCGCCTGGTACTTCGTCGCGCTTCCGCCCGGACTCAGCGAGGACATCCGCGAGACGCAGGCCTTCCGGCGCGGCTTCGGCGGGGTGCGCGTCGAAGTCACGATCGGCTCCTCCACGTGGCGCACGTCGATCTTCCCGCAGGCGGACGGCGTCTACGTCCTGCCGTTGAAGCGCGCCGTGCGCGAGCGCGAGGGCATCCTCCCCGATGCGATGGTCCTCGCCCGGCTCGCCGTCCTCGACGCCTGAGCGCCGCGTGCTCAGCGTCGCGCTGACCGTGTTCGCGGTGCTCGGCGGGATCCTCGCCGTCATCGACGGGCGTCACCACCGCCTTCCGCACGCGCTCGTCCTGCCGGGACTCGCGCTGGCCCTCGTGCTGTTGACCTCGGCGGCGCTCGCCGCCGACGAACCGTCGCGCCTCGTCGGGGTGTGGGGCGGGGCGGCATCCGCGTTCCTCGTGTGCCTCGCGCTGCATCGCGCGCAGCCGACGGCCTTCGGCGGGGGAGACGTGACGCTCGCCGCCCTCGCGGGGGCGCACCTCGGGTGGTTCGGACCGGATGCCGTGCTCTCGGGGATCCTCACCGGGTTCCTGTGCGGCGGGGCCGCGGCCGCCGGAATCGTGCTCTCCGGTGCCCGGGGCGCCGTGTTCGCGTTCGGGCCCCCGCTGCTGCTCGGGACGTGGTGGGTGCTGCTCGCAGAGCTCTGGTGAGCGACCCCGCGCGCGTGCGGCGCAGAATTGCGCGTGCGGCGCAGGATCGCGCGGATGTCGCGGGACGGGCCCGCCCCGCGGCGAAGCCCGGCGCGATCTGCGTGTTCGACGCGCGGTCAACCCCGCCGGGGCAGATCGTGCCGCCCGCATAGCCTGGGGGGATGGCTGACCTCCTTCGTCGCGTCACCGCGTGGGCGCTGCAGCGGCGACTCGTGCGCGCGTACCTCGTCTACTCCGGCCGGCGCGGACCCATGCTCGCCGACAGCGTGACCTATCGGACGCTGTTCAGCGTGTTCGCGGGCGTCCTCATCGGGTTCTCGTTCGCGGCGCTGTGGCTCGCGGGAAACCCCGACGGGCTCGCCGCCCTCGTGCGCGCGGTCGACGGCGTCATCCCGGGGCTCGTCGGTCCGGACGGTCTCATCGACGTCGCCGAGATCAAGGCGCCCGCGGGCTTCACGATCGCGGGTGTCCTGGGATCCATCGGTCTGCTCGGCGCGGCGATCGGCGCCGTCGGGTCGCTGCGGTCCGCTCTGCGTCAGATCGCCGACGTGACGACGGAGGACACCTTCATCGTGTGGGTGCTCCTGCGGAACCTCCTGCTGGCTCTCGGCATCGGTGCAGCCCTGGCCGCGGCCGCTGGTGTGACCTTCCTCGCCACGGCGGGGCTGACGGTGGTGCGCGGATGGCTGGGCATCTCCGCGGATTCGTGGGTGACCGGCATCCTGACCTGGCTCGTCTCCACGCTCATCGTGCTCGCGCTCGACGCGGGCGTGATCGCCGCGGCCTTCGCGCTGCTGTCCGGGCTCCGCGTGCGTCGGGCGACGCTCCTGCGCGGCGCTCTGCTGGGCGGCATCGGGCTGGTCGCGCTGCAGCAGCTGTCGGGCCTGTTCGTCCGCGGGGCGGGCGGAAACCCTCTGCTCGCGACGTTCGCCGCGCTCATCGCGCTCCTGCTGTGGCTGAACCTCTCGAGCCAGGTGATCCTCATCGCCGGCGCGTACATCATGGTCGGTCACGAGGAGGACCAGGATCGCGTCCGCGCGAAGTACGCCGCGTCGACGCTCGTGCAGTTCCGGGTCCAGCGTGCCGAGCGGGCGGTGCAGGCCGCCGTCGGTGAATTGGATGCCGCGCGCGAGGCCGAAGCGCACGAACGCGAGGCGACGGCGAAGAGTACCGCTTCCCGCTGAGCCCGCGGACACGCGTCTAGGGTGGCCACATGACCGAGCGCACCGTCGCGTACACCGCCGCCGCGGTCCGGGCGGCCGAGGCTCCGCTGCTCGCGGCCGGACGGCCCCTCATGCATGAGGCCGCCCGTGCGCTCGCGGACGTCGTCGAGGAGGAGCTCGCGCGGACCCCGGGCGCCGTCCTGGTGGTCGTCGGTTCGGGCGACAACGGCGGCGACGCCCTGTACTCCGCGGCGACTTTCGCCCGAGTGGCGAGCCGCGTCGACATCGTCCTCACCCGCGACCACGTGCACCGGGAGGCGCTCGATGCCGCAGTGGCCGCGGGGGCTCGGCTCCGGGATGCCTCGGAGGTCTGCGCCGCCGAGGCGGATCACGTCCTGGTGGTCGACGGCATCCTCGGTATCGGCGCCTCCGCCGACCCGCGGTTGCGCGGCACCGCTCGCGCCGTGGTCGAAGCCCTGCGCCCGGCGGTCGCGGACCGGCGGCTGCGCGTCGTGGCGGTCGACCTCCCCAGCGGTCTGCACCCGGACACGGGCGAGGCGGACACCGCGGTCCTCCCGGCCGATGTCACGGTCACCTTCGGAGCGGTCAAGGCGGGGATCCTCCGCGGTCGCGGTCCGGAGCTCTGCGGCCGCATCGTCCTGGTCGACCTCGGTTTCGAGCCGCAGCTGCGGCGCGTCCGCCCCGCGGTGACGGCGGCCGTCGAGGTCGTTCGCCGGTCGCCGGCTCAGCGGGCGTAGCGCTCGGCGAACGCCCGCAGGATGCGGCCGGTCACGGTCACCGGCGACCGCCGCACGGCGGCGAGGGTGAATTCGAGCTCGTGGGGGCGGAAATAGCCGAACGAGGCGTACGCGTGGATGCGGGTGACGATGCCGTCGAGATCCAGCTCGGGATGGAACTGCGTGGCGTAGACGTTCTCGCCGACCCGGAACATCTGCACGGGGCACGTGGCGGAGGATGCCAGGAGCGTCGCCGCCGCGGGGAGCACGGAGATCGCCTCCTTGTGGCCGACGAAGGCCGGGAAGGTCGCGGGCATCCCCGACAGCAGCGGATCGGCGCGGCCGGCGTCCGAGAGCGCGACGTCGACGACGCTGATGGGTTCGGCGTACGTCCCGTCGATCGGCGCGCCCAGATGCGTGCCGAGCGTGCCGACGCCGTAGCAGGCACCGAGGAACGGGGCATCGCGCACCACCACCTCGTCCACGAGCGCGGCCATCTCTGCCTCGACGCGGCGCTGCACCGCCGACTTCCTCTCCCACGGGTCGGAGGCGTTGAACGGACTGCCTCCGACGAGGATCCCGGCGATCTCGTCGAGATCGATCTCGGGCATCGGGTCGCGTTCCAGGCGCACGCGCCGGAGCCGCTCCGGAGGCAGGCCCGTGAAGCGGAGGAAGAGCGCGTACTCCTCGTCGGCCGGTCGGTCCTCGGCGCGCGTGGCCAGGAGCACGAACGGGCGGTCACCGGGCAGGTCCGTCCTCGTCACCCGAGCGAGTCTAGGTCAGGGGTGTCAAGGCGCGGCCTCTGCGAGAGGCCCCGGTCTACGCTGGGCGCATGGCTATCGCACGACTGACCGGAGGCCCGCTCGACGGGCAGGTGATCCCGCTCGAGAACGAGACCGACGACACGCTGATCATGCCCTACAGCGAGGGGCAGCTCGTCTACCGTCGCGACGGCGGGCTGGAGAACACCGGCGACTCCGACGGACCCACGCAGGCGATCTTCTCCTACGTGGAAGAGACCGAGGACATCAACCCGGACGCCGACGGACGCGACGATTGAGCGGAGCGGCTCCCGGGTCGTCGTCGGTCGAGGTCGAGTCCAAGTACGACGTCGACGACGGCACGCCCGTGCCCGATTGGTCGGGGATCCCGGGGGTCGCGCGCGTCGGTGACGCCGAGCCGCGCGACCTCGATGCCCGGTACGTCGACACCGTCGACGGCGCCCTCGCGCGAGTCGGCGTCGCGGTACGACGGCGGCAGGGCGGACCGGACGAGGGGTGGCACGTGAAGGCCCCCGCGCCCGGGGGCCGGTCCGAGACGCACTGGCCCCTCGGCGAGATCGGCGACGCTGACGCGGCTCCGGTGGTCCCGGAGGAGATCCAGGATGCCGTCGCCGCGTGGGCGCACGGACCGTTCCTGCCGCTCGCCCGTGTGCGCAACCACCGCACCGCCTACGCCCTGCTCGACGCCGACGGTGGCCTCGTCGCCGAGTTCGTGGACGACCGCGTCCGCGCACGCGACGAGCGGCAGGGCACCGAGTCCGCGTGGCGCGAGTGGGAGGTCGAGCTCGGCCCCGCCGGCCCCGCGGACGACGCCGGCCGTGCGGCGCTGTTCGCCGCGGTCGACGCCGCCGTGTTCGCGGCGGGAGGTCGCCCCGCGTCCTCCGGATCCAAACTCGCCCGCGCCCTCGGGCGCTGACGACGCCGACGACGACGGCCCCCGACCCCGCTCATCGAGCGGGACGGGGGCCGTCGGGCGTTGCGGCCGGTCGGATCAGAGGTTGATCATGTGGCCGGTGAGGCCGTGGAACGCCTCCTGCAGACCCTCCGACAGCGTCGGGTGGGTGTGCACGTTGCGCGCGGCTTCGAGAGCGGTGAGGTCCCACTTCTGCGCGAGCGTGAGCTCGGGGAGGAGTTCGGAGACGTCGGGGCCGATGAGGTGGCCGCCGATGAGCTCGAGGGTCTCGGCATCGGCGACGAGCTTGACGAAGCCGACGGGCTCGCCGAGGCCGTTGGCCTTGCCGTTGGCGGAGAAGGGGAACTTCGCGACCTTGATGTCGTGACCGGCGTCGCGGGCCTGCTGCTCGGTGAGGCCGAACGAGGCGACCTGCGGGTTGCAGAAGGTGGCGCGGGGCATGTTGCGGTAGTCGCCGAGCGTCTGCGTCTCGGCGTTGCCGATCGTCTCGGCCGCGACGACGCCCTGGGCCTCGGCGACGTGCGCGAGCTGGAGCTTGGCGGTGACGTCACCGATGGCGTAGATGTGCGGGACGTTCGTGCGCATGTGGTCGTCGATGTCGATCGCGCCGCGCTCGGTGAGCTTCACGCCGGTGTTCTCGAGGCCGAACCCGTCGACCTTGGGGGCGAAACCGATGGACATCAGCACGCGGTCGGTGTCGATCGAGCCGGTGGAGCCGTCCTTGGCGGTGTAGGCGACGGTGACCTTGTCGCCGTGGTCGGTGACGGAGTCGACCTTCGTCGAGGTGAGGATGTCGACGCCGTAGCCCTTGTACTGCTTCTGGATCTCCTTCGAGACCTCGGCATCCTCGTTGGGGAGGGCGCGGTCGAGGAACTCGATGATGGTGACCTTCACGCCGTAGTTCGTCATGACGTAGGCGAACTCCATGCCGATGGCTCCGGCGCCGACGATGACGATCGAGGAGGGGAGCTCACGGGTGAGGATCTGCTCCTCGTAGGTGACGACGTTCTCGGACAGGGTCACTCCGGGGAGGAGGCGCACGGTGGACCCGGTGGCGATGATGACGTTGTCGAAGGTGACCTGCTCCTTCGAGCCGTCGGCCTTGGTCACGTCGAGCGTGTGGTCGTCGACGAAGTGGCCACGGCCCTCGTACTCGGTGACCTTGTTCTTCTTCATCAGGTAGTGGATGCCCTTGACGTGCCCGGCCGCGACGCTACGGGAACGGTCGAACGCCTTGCCGAAGTCGAAGTGCACGTCGCCGGAGATACCGAACAGGTCGGCCTTGGCGTGGAACGTGTGCGCGAGGTCGGCGTTGCGCAGCAGAGCCTTGGAGGGGATGCAGCCCTCGTTCAGGCCCACACC
>NZ_CAKKMM010000184.1:0-7809 GCF_918698205.1 Microbacterium sp. Bi128
CCGGACTTGGCTACGACGCCGCCATCATGGCCAACACCGTCGACGAACTCAAGGACCGCGTGGGCTGGCTCGCGTACGTTGAGGCGGGCATCCGGCACCTGCCGGGCAAGCCCATCAGGGCGAAAATCAGCATTGACGGTGAGCACCCGGTACGGCGCCGCATCCGCAGCGTGATGGTGGGTAACTGCGGCAAGATCATGGGTGGCGTGGAGATCTTCCCCGACGCCAAGATCGACGACGGCATCCTGGACGTCGTGATTTTGGCCCCCATCGGCCGGTTCGGCTGGCTGGATGTGCTGGCCGGCGTCTTCGGCCGGAGGAACTCCAAGAACGCGTCGGTGGAATATTTCGCCGGAAAGTCAGCCGAGATCGAACTCGCCCACGAGCAGGAATTCCAGCTCGACGGCGACCCGCTCGGCAAGGCCAAGCACCTCAAGGTCACGGTCGAGCAGGATGCCCTCACCATCCGGATGACAGGCATCTGACCCCGCGCCAACCATCGGGCGGCTATTTCACCGGCCAGCCGGGCCACCGGCCAGCCGGGCCGGCTAACGCGCCGCCGGCCGGTGCGCCAGGATCTCCGCGAGTTCGGCCAAACGGTGTGCGCGGGCGGACTCGGCTGGCGTAAACGGCTCGCCGGGCCGGGAAAACGTAATGGGCCCGTGCCACGCCGTAGGGATTTTCAGGACCGTCCCGTCACCGCCCGTGGAGGGCGGGCCCTCGGTGATGCCGGCGGCCGTTCCGGGGATGATCCGTGCCCGCAGCAGTTCCGCGACCGCCAGCGGCAGCTCCTCCGGGCTGGCGGCGATCCGGGCGGCCAGGCTCAGTGCGCCGGTTTGCCCGTCGGCCATGGCCAGGGCGGTGGTCGGCCAGACGTGCGGGTCCGCTCCGCCGCCGGCCCGCAGCGCCCGGAGCAGCTCGGCTTCGCGGACTTCGCCCGGGGCCGAGAGCACAAACTCGTCCAGCACACCGCCGGCCACGGGATGAACATGAATGCTGAGGATGTTCGTGTTCAGGCCGGCCAGGGCCTGCGTCAGTTTCTGCAGCGACCCGGGCTTGTCTTTCAGGACGGTCCGCGCCCGCCACAGGGCGGGTGCGGCGTCGAGCCGTTTGCGGTGCCGCAGGGCCGGGGCATGCAGCCAGCCCCTGAGCATCCGGGCCGCCGAGGGCTCGGCCACCCAGATCACCAGGATGGTCGCGGTCAGGGTCAGCACCAGGACCTTGGCAACGTAGGGCAGGTGGGTTTCCACCACCGCCGCGTGCACCAGCAGTTCGATCGGGAGCATCACGGCGACATTGGCCAGGGTCAGCCGTGCCTTGGTCGGTTCGGGCATCTGGCCGCACACTTCGCAGCTCAACTCGGAGGTGGCCGGGGACTGGGCTTTGCCGGTGGTTTTGGCAGGGTTTTTGCCTGCGGAGGTGCGCGTCATGCGCCCATGATCCCGGCCGGCTGTTTCGGCCCGGTTGCCGCCGGGTGACGGTTTCGCGCCGGGACCGGGACCGGGCCAGGCCAGGTGATCGTGCTGTTACAGGCCCGGTCCACCCTCCGGGCCGCGCTGGAGCAGGTGGCGGTGGGCGTAAAGGTCGCGGAGCAGGGCGACCTCGGCCAGGTGGTGGATCATCTCACGGTTGATGTGCAGGATCAGTGCTGCCATGGGGGCATCGGCGTACGGGCCCTCGGCCGGCCCGCAGGGTGCCGCCAATCCCGATTCGTGGAGGCCCTTCACGCCGTGGATCCACCGGCCGTAGTACTCGTCCAGCTGGGCCAGTGCCCCGGCCGCGGTGCCGGGGTAGGCGAAGCTCTGGTAGTCCAACGGTGGGCCGCCAAAGTGCGATGCCGTGCGTGCGCCGAGGACGCCGACCAGAATGTGGCACAGGCGCCATGCAATGGTTGTCACCGGAGCAGGAATGGGCTCCGGGTAGCTGAAATCTATGGTGAATTCGCCCGAACCCGGCGCGGCCAGCGGTGTTGAGGCGTCCTTGCGGCGGACATTCCAGCCCGGTACCGGCTCCCAAAAGTACTCGTGGTCAGTCAACCCCTCCAGCCGCGGCCGGGCCTTATTGGCAAAATGCCAGTCCAGTTGGTCCACCAGCTCGTGGTTCCAACTAAGGTCCGGCATGGTGTTCCTCCTTGGCAGCCCAGCTCGCGCGGCGGGCCCCTACATCAAAGCACTCCGGTCCGGCCGCCCGCCAGAGGGCCCGGCAAGGACGGGTCAGACGTGAGTTCGGCTTGCGGTTCCGGCCGGCTCGGACGAGTGTGCCTTCCCGTCTGGGTACTCCCCGTCCCGGTTTTCCCCGTCCGGGTGTTCCCCGACGCGGGCACGGGTGGCGGCGGAGTCCGGGCCGGCCAGATTGGCCAGCAGGTCGCGGATCTCGGCCAGCAGAGCGGTGTCGGCCGGGATCGGTTTCTCCTCGGGTTCGGCTGCCTTGAGCCGGTTCTTGACCATTCGGTTGATCCGGTTCATGGGGGCCACGAAAATGAAGTACACCACCGCGGCGGTGATGAGAAAGGTCAGGAAGGCCGTCACCACGGCGCCGATGTTGACGAAGGTCTTGTCGTTGCCAGGCCAGACGTAGAAGCCCAGGCCGTGGGTCTCGACTCCGCCGGCGGCAGCCAGGATCGGGTTGACGACGTTTGCGGTGAAGGCACTGACCAGGGCCGTGAAGGCGGTGCCGACCACGACTGCAATGGACAGTTCGATCACGTTGCCGCGCAGGATGAAATCCTTGAATCCTTTGAGCATGGGGAACCTCCGGTGTGCGTTGCGGGCTTGATTCAACCGATAGACGCTACCACTTCGCGGTGCAGCCGGCCGATCCCGATCAACGGATTCCGATGCCGCCGCCGCGCCGTTCCGGCGTAAACTCCCTCTTGGATGCCAGCGCCGCCGTCGTAACACTCCGGCTGTAACGAAAGGCGCCTGAACTCATGAACAAATGCGTGAGAACCCGCCCATGAAGAGCTTTTTCGCTGTGAGGCCGGCGCTATGAAGGTGTTCGCCGAGATGTTCACCATCGCGCCGGGCAACAAGGACCACCAGGTTGCCTTCCGCTGCGCCGTGGGAGTCTTTGTTCCGCTGATCACGCTGGTGCTGCTGGACCGCCTGGATCTGGCAATCTTCGCTTCCTTCGGCGCCTTCACCGGCATCTACGGCCGCAACGAGCCGCACGCCAGGCGTCTGACCCTGCAGGTCCGCGGCGGCGGGCTGATGCTGCTGGTGATGTTCCTGGCCGCCCTCACCGCGCGGGTGGACGCCCTGGCCGGGCTGTCGGCGGCAGGCACCACTTGGGTCCTCGTCGTGGCCACCACCGTGATCGCGTGGGGCTGCTCCCTGGTTGTCGCGTGGTGGCGCCTGCGCCCCTCCGGTTCGCTGTTCCATATCTTCGCGTTCGCGGCCATCGCGTCAATCCCCAACCAGCCGCCGCTGTGGCAGGCCATGCTGGTGGCCGTCCTCACGGTGGCCTTCTCCCTGCTGCTCGGCCTGTCCTCGCGGGTGGCCCGGAGCCACCGGACCCCGTGGGTGAATCCGAGACCGGCGGCCCTCACTCCGCGGGAGAAACGCGCCGCGTGGCATGAAAGCTGGGGTTACCTCGTGGCGGCAGGCCTGGCGGGAACGCTGGGAACCCTGGCCGGGGAATGGCTGGGCATTGGCCACAACTACTGGGCGATGGTGGCCGCCGTCGTTCCGCTGGTGGGCCACACCACCCGGCACCGCGTCAGCCGCGGCCTGCAGCGAATCGCGGGCACAGCCCTGGGGCTGGTGCTGCTCGCCGGCATCCTGCTCCTGCAGCCGACGCCCTGGCAGACGGTGCTGGTCATTGCCGCGTGCCAGTTCGGCGCCGAGATGTTCATAGCGCGCCAGTACATGCTGGCGCAGGTTTTCGTCACGCCGCTGGCCCTGACCTCGACGCTTCTCGTGGCGCCCGTGCCGCCCGGCCTCCTGCTCCGCGACAGAATCGTCGAGACCATCATCGGCGCCGCCGTCGGCATCGCCGTCGTGCTGGCGCCCGGCGCGTGGCGCGAACTCAGGGGCCGCCGCGAGGCGCGGACCCCGGAGCGCTTCTCCTAGGCGCGCCTGACGGCTACGAGTGCCCGACGCTGGCGCCGGCGCGGGACACTGCCGGGACGGTCTGCGGGACGAAGGCGAGGGCGAGGACCGCCAGGACCGCGGCCGCGGCGAAAACATAGAAGCCCCACGGGTAGGCGATGCCGGCGGCCACCAGCGCGCCAGTGACGGCCGGGCCCATAATTGCCCCCAGCCGGCCCACGCCGGCGGCGAAGCCCAGGGCGGTGCCGCGCAGGCGGACGGGGAAGAGCTGGGTGACCCAGGCGTAGACCAGAACCTGGGAGCTAAAGACGAACACGCCGGTGACGAAGACGGCGGCATAGAGCACCACCTCGTTCTGGATCTGGATGCTGAGCGCGGCCAGGAACACGGCGGAGAGGCCAAACCAGAGCAGGACGATCTTCTTGGTCCCGTGCCGGTCGGCCAGGACGCCGGCGATCAGCAGGCCCACCACGGCGCCCACGTTCAGGACCAGGAGCAAGGCGAGGCCGGCGTTCAGGCTGTAACCGGCGGAGGCCATGAGCTGCGGCAGCCAGGTGTTCAGGCCGTAGACCAGCAGCAACCCCATGAAGGACGCCACGGCCACACCGGCTGCTATCAGCGGGTAGGGCTTGCGGCCCAAATCCCGGAAGCTGGCGCGTTCTTCCGCGGGCGCGGCCGCGGCCTGTGTGCGGGCCTGGCTGCCGGCCGGGGACTTGGCGGCCGCGGGGATGTGGTGGACCGGCGGGAGGGTCTCCGGAAGCTTGAACCACAGGAAGGGGACCAGGGCGAAGCCGGCCAGGCCGCCGGCCACGAACATGGTCCGCCAGCTTGGGATGACCATGAGGGCCAGGAACGCGGTGGCCACGGCGCCGACGTGGTACCCGGTCATGGTCCGGGTGGTGGACTTTCCGGCCGTTCCGGCGGGTGCGTAGTCGTTCATGTACGCCAGCGCGGCGGGCAGGCAGGCGCCCAGGCCGAGGCCCGCCAGCAGCCGGAACGTGCTGAACCACGCAACGTTGGGTGCGAAGACGACGGCGATCGTAAAGAGGGAGAACCACGCCACGCAGGCCACCAGCAGGTTCCGCCGGCCAAAGCGGTCCGAGAGCGGGGCGATGAAGAGCGCGCCGAGCCCCACACCCACCAGGGAGACGGTTGCGGCGAACGTCGCCCCAACGGCGTCGAAGCCAAGTTCCTGCGACTTGATGAGGGTCGGGATGACCGTGCCGAGCACCACCAGGTCAAAGCCGTCCAGCACCATGGCCAGCCAGCAGAGCCACACGGGCCACCGTGATTTCTCTCCCGATGACGACGACTTGTCCAATGACGACGTTGACATTGTTACCCCAGCGCTAGTGTTTAGGTCATTCCGTGCCCCGGCCGGTGTTCGCCGGGCCTCTTTCCATTGTGAGAGTTGTATCACCGCGCCGTGTTGCATGGGACACTTAAAACCATTCAACGGAAGGGATATGGTGGCCAACTCGAACTCCGGCGACTCGGTGGTGGACCGGGTCCTGCGGTTGATTGCCGCGTTCCCTGAAGGCGTCACGGCGCTGCCGCTCTCGGAGCTTGCCGCGAGGGCGGAGCTCCCCCTGACCACCGCGCACAGACTCGTCCGGCAGTTGGCCGGGCATGGCCTGCTCGACGTCGGCCCCGGCGGCTCCGTCAGCCTGGGCCTGCGGCTCTGGGAGCTCGCCAACCGCAATTCCCCCACGCTCGAACTCCGCCAGGCAGCCCTGCCCTTCATGGAGGACATCCAGCAGGTGCTGCATCAAAACGTGAACCTCGCGGTGCTGGACGGGCGGGAAGCGCTCTTTGTGGAGCGGCTGTCCCGCCGCGGCTCCGTCGCCAACCGGGCGCAGGTGGCCGGCCGGATGCCCGTGCACGTGTCCTCCGCCGGGCTGGTGCTCATGGCCAACCAGCCCCGCCCCGTCCAGGCCGAGTACCTCGAGGGATTCAGTGATCCGACCGGCCGGCTGGCGCTGGAGGATCTCCGCGCCCTCCTTGGCGAGGCCGCCCATCGGGGCTATGCCCAGCTGGCCGGCGTCGTGGACCCTGACACGTGGGGGATCGCGGTTCCGGTGCTGGACCGCAGGAAGCACGCTGTGGCGGCCCTCGGCGTCGTTGTTCCCCTTCGCGAGGTGCGCCTGCAGGCGCTTGTTCCCGCCCTCCAGACGGCGGCGCGGGGGATCGGACGGCGGCTGGGAGAGCCCCGCGAGAATCCTGTATTCCATTCAGCGCAATCCATGTCACGCGCATCACCCCCGGGGGAGCACACTGTTAGTCGGAAGACGAAAACGGCCCCGGCCCCGACCGCCGGGACCCCGCAACGAAGCGAGACTCACATGGCACAGCGAAAAGTCATCACCACCCAGGTAGCCATCATCGGGGCCGGCCCGGCCGGACTCATGCTGTCCCACCTGCTGGCCAAGGCCGGCATCGAATCCACCGTGCTGGAGATCCGCAGCCACCAGGAGATCTCCGAGACGGTCCGTGCCGGCATCCTTGAGCACGGCTCGGTCAACATGCTCGTCGACAGCGGTGTCTCCGACCGCGTGCTGCGTGACGGCGACCGGCACGACGGAATCGAACTGCGTTTCAACGGCGAAAGCCACCGAATCGACTTCCAGGACCTCGTCGGGTAATCGGTGTGGCTGTACCCGCAGACGGACGTGTTCCTGGACCTCGCCGCACGCCGGAAGGCCGACGGCGGCGATGTCCGCTACGGCGTCACGGACACCACCATCCACGACATCGAAGCCAAGCCCAAGGTCTGGTTTACGGATGCGGACGGCGTCGAGTACGAGCTCCAGGCCGACTTCATCGCCGGCGCGGACGGCTCGCGCAGCCACTGCCGGTTCCAGATTCCCGAGGCGCACCGCAAGTGGTACTTCCACGAGTACCCCTTCGCCTGGTTCGGCATCCTGGCCGAGGCGCCGCGCAGCTCCGACGAGCTGATCTACGCCAACTCGGAGAACGGCTTCGCCCTGATCAGCCAGCGCACGGAGACGGTCCAGCGGATGTACTTCCAGTGCGACCCCAACGAGGACGTCAACAACTGGGATGAGGACCGCATCTGGGAGGCCTTCCGCAGCCGCGTCAACGGCAACGGATTCGAGGTCAAGGAAGGGCCCGTGATCGACAAGACGGTCCTGAAATTCCGCAGCTTTGTCCACGCCCCCATGCGGCACGGCAACCTGTTCCTCGCCGGAGACGCCGCGCACACGGTGCCGCCCACCGGGGCCAAGGGCCTGAACCTGGCGCTGCATGACGTCAAGGTCCTCTTCGAGGGATTCGACAGCTTCTACGCCACCGGCTCCGCCGCGCTCCTGGACGCCTACAGCGACCGCGCCCTGAACAGGGTGTGGAAGGCCCAGCAGTTCTCCTACTGGATGACTTCCATGCTGCACACCCCGGCCGGCGCCGATGATTTCTCCCGCGCCCGCCAGCTGGGCGAGCTCCAGTCCGTGGTGTCCTCCCGCCACGGCAGCGCCTACCTCGCGGAGGCCTACACCGGCTGGCCGGGGGCCCGCTAGATGTACAGCCCAGGGACGTTGGTTCGGTGAATGTGATGACTCGCTGGAGTCGTTGACCTAAAGGTGAGGACCTCCGGTTGCACAGTGGAGTTGCTTAGACAACCGCTGCAGCGACCAGGAGGTCCTCAATGTCTCACGCTAATGCCGCTTTGACTCCACGCCAACGTTTGCGCGTCGCGCGTCTGGTCGTAGACCACGGCTGGCCGGTGTCCCGGGCTGCCGAGCAG
>NZ_CAKKMM010000185.1:0-7753 GCF_918698205.1 Microbacterium sp. Bi128
CCTCGGGGACCACGCCCTCGTCGAGCATGATCTTGATCTCCTGCGCGAGCCCGTCCTGCACGCGGGCGAGGATCGTGTCGGGCGCGATGGGCGTCTTCCCCGTCACGAGCACCTTCTGCGCGGCCTTGGTCCAGCCGGTCACACGACCGCCCTTGTCCTTCTCGACGACCTCGGGAAGCGCCGCGAGCTCGTGGAAGTTCTCGGACGCGAAGAACCGGTCGGGGAATGCCCCGGCCATCGTGTCCTGCACGTGCGCGGCGACCTTCCAGCCGACCAGGTCGATGAGCTGGAACGGCCCCATCGGCAGGCCGAGCGGCGCGAACGCCTTCTCGACCACGGTGATCGGGGTGCCCTCGTACACCGCGCGCGCGGCCTCGCCCATCACCTTGGCCAGCAGCCGGTTCACGACGAAGCCCGGGGCGTCGGCGGTGAGCACGGCGTTCTTGCCGAGTCCCTTGGCCACGACGAACGCCGTCGACAGCGCAGCGTCGGCGGTGGCATCCGTCTTCACGATCTCGATGAGGGGCATCACCGCGACGGGGTTGAAGAAGTGGAAGCCGACGAGCCGCTCGGGGTGCGCCAGCGCGGTGCCGATCTCGGCGACCGACAGCGACGAGGTGTTGGTCGCCAGGATCGTGTCGTCCGAGACGATCTTCTCGATCGCCGAGAACACCTCCTGCTTGACACCCACCTCTTCGAACACGGCCTCGATGACGAAGTCGCAGTCGGCGAACTCGCCGCGATCGGTCGTTCCGTGCACGAGCGCGCGCAGCTGGTTCGCAGTGTCGGCGTCGAGGCGGCCCTTGGCCTCGAGCGTGCCGATCTCGTCGCGGATGGATGCCACGCCCTTGTCGACGCGGCCCTGGTCGAGGTCGGTGATGACGACGGGCACGCGGAGCTTGCGCACGAACAGCAGCGCGAACTGCGAGGCCATGAGGCCCGCACCGATGACGCCGACCTTCGTGACCTTCTTCGCCAACGCCTTGTCGGGAGCACCGACCGGGCGCTTGGCGCGCTTCTGCACGAGATCGAACGCGTACATGGATGCCGCGAACTGGTCGCCCGTGATGAGATCGGCCAGCGCCTCGTCCTCGCGGGCGAAGCCTTCGGCCTTCGTGCCGCTCTTTGCTTTGTCGAGCAGGTCGAGCGCGACGTAGGGGGAGCGGGGGACCGTACCGATCTTGCTCTCGAGCATCCCCCGCGCCATCTTGGTGGCGATGGGCCACTTGGTGAGGCGCTCGAGTTTGCCGGGCTCGTTCTTGCGCTCGACCTTCACGCGCCCGGTGAGCACGCCGTCGGCCCAGCGCAGCGAGTCCTCGAGGTAGGACGCCGCCGGGAAGATGGCATCCATGATCCCGAGGTCGAAGGCCTGCTGGGGCTTGAGCATCCGGTTCTGCTTGAGCGGGTTGGACACCACGACCTCGAGGGCGTTCTCGATGCCGATGAGGTTCGGCAGCAGGTAGGCGCCGCCCCAGCCCGGGATGATGCCGAGGAACACCTCGGGCAGCGCGACCGCCGCGGCCGACGCGTCGACGGTCCGGTACGTGGAGTTCAGCGCGATCTCGAGACCGCCGCCGAGCGCGAGGCCGTTGACGAACGCGAAGGACGGCACGCCGAGGTCGGAGAGCGAGCCGAGCACCTGGTGCCCGCGCTGGGCGATGAGACGCGCGACCTCTTTCGAGGGCAGCTTGGCGACGTCGGAGAGGTCGGCCCCGGCAGCGAGGATGTACTGCTTGCCGGTGATCGCGACCGCGTGGATCTCTCCCGCCGCCGCGCGCTGCTTCAGCGTCGCGAGCGTCTCGCCGAGCTCGGCGAGAGTCGCGGGCCCGAGGGTGTTCGGACGCGTGTGATCGCGGCCGTTGTCGAGCGTCACGAGCGCGAGCACGTTGCCCGAGGGTAGGCGCACGTCGCGCACGGGGGAGTGGGTGACGACCTCGTCGCCGGTGAGGGCGTCGAGGGGCGAGAAGTCGATGGCGTCGTAGTCGGTCACTTGCGCTTCTTCTTTCCGTCGAAGAACGGGTTCTCCCAGATCACGGAGCCGCCCTGCCCGAGACCCACGCACATGGCCGTCAGACCGTAGCGGACGTCGGGTCGCTCGGCGAAGTGCGCCGCGAGCTGGATCATGAGACGGACACCGGATGCCGCCAGCGGGTGGCCGAGGGCGATCGCGCCGCCCCACGGGTTCACGCGCGGGTCGTCGTCGGCGATGCCGAAGTGATCGAGCAGCGAGATGACCTGGATCGCGAAGGCTTCGTTGAGCTCGAACAGACCGATGTCATCGATCGTGAGCCCGGCCTTCTTGAGCGCCTTCTCGGTCGACGGGATCGGACCGATGCCCATGATCTCGGGCTGCACGCCGGCGAATGCGAACGACACCATCCGCATCTTGGGCGTGAGGCCCAGCTCCTTCACCGCGCCGGAGCCGGCGAGCAGACTGATCGTCGCGCCGTCTGTCAGGGGCGACGAGGTACCGGCGGTCACGCGCCCGTGCGGGCGGAACGGGGTCTTGAGGGATGCCAGGCCCTCGAGGGTCGTCTCGGGGCGGCGACCCTCGTCCTCGGTGGCCAGGCCCCAGGCGCCCTCGGCATCCTTCACCGCGACCGGGACGAGGTCGCGCTGGAACCGGCCGGCTTCGTACGCGGCCTGCGCCTTGTGCTGGCTGGCCATGCCGAAACGGTCGGCGCGCTCCTTGGTCAGGTGCGGGAACCGGTCGTGGATGCGCTCGGCGGTCACCCCCATGTTGAGCGCGCCCGGGTCGACGAGCTTCTCGGCGACGAACCGGGGATTGGGGTCGGCGTTCCCGCCGATGGGGTGGTGCCCCATGTGCTCGACGCCGCCCGCGAGGGCGAGGTCGTACATGCCGACGCCGATCGACGCGCCCATCGTGGTGACGCTCGTCATCGCACCGGCGCACATGCGCTCGATCGCGAGTCCGGGGACCGTCATCGGCAGCCCCGCGAGGATCGCGGCGGTGCGACCGAGGGTCAGCCCCTGGTCTCCCGTCTGCGACGTCGCGGCGATCGCCACGTCGTCGATCCGATCCTTCGGCACCGCGCCGTTGCGCTCCATCAACCCGATGATCGCCTTGACGACCAGGTCGTCCGCGCGGGTGTTCCAGTACATGCCCTTCTCGCCGGCGCGCCCGAACGGGGTTCGCACACCATCGACGAAGAAGACGTCAGACATCTCGGCCACTCTGCCTCCATACATTGGGATGCAGCCAGCCTAGGAAACGCCCCGCGGCCCGAAGAATCGGTTGTCCGAACCTACGAAGTCGGTTCCGCCGCCTCGGGATCCTCGTTGAGGGAAGCTACAAAGCTATCGGCGATCACCTGTGCGGTCTGGTCAATCTGCCACGGGCGAGCACCCAACTCCGCCAGGACGGTCGACACGGACTCCGCGGTGATCTCGGCGGGCGGAGTCCACGCCACGCGGCGCAGCGTCTCGGGAGTGAGGAGGTTCTCGGTCGGCATCCCCAGGTCCTCGGCCCGGGCCTCGACGGCCGGGCGGGCCGCCTTGAGCCGGCGGTCGGCGTCGGGGTTGCGATCGACCCACGCGCGCGGCGGCGGGAGCGTGTCGCTGGGCACACGGTCGGGCGGCAGCTCGGTCGACTCGCGACCGGCGACGATCGCGTTCCACCAGCGGTCCAGCTGCGTGCGGCTCGCGCGCCCGTTGAACTCCTTGATGCCCGCGAGCGCCTGCTTGCTCTGGGGGTCGGCGAGCACCGCCGCGACGAGGGCGCGATCGGGCACGAGCCGCCCGGGGGCGACGTCCTGCTCGCGTGCGTAGTCCTCGCGGGCCTGCCAGAGCGCACGCGCCACCGCCAGTGACCGCCGACCGCGCACGGTGTGCAATCCGCTCAGTCGGCGCCACGGGTCGTCGCGCGGCGGCTTCGGCAGACGCGAGAGGACGGCCTCGAACTCCTGCCGGGCGAACTCCGTCTTGCCCTGCTCCTCGAGCTCGGCGACGAGTTTGTCGCGCACGTCGATGAGATGCTCGACGTCGAGCGCCGCGTACTCGAGCCACGACGCCGGCAGCGGACGCGTGGACCAGTCCGCCGCGGAGTGGGCCTTGGCGAGGACGATGCCGAGGGTCTGCTCGACGACCGCGCCGAGGCCGACCCGCTCGTGGCCCAGCAGGCGCGCGCCCAGCTCGGTGTCGAAGATCTCCCGCGGCTCGAGTCCCCGTTCGCGCAGCGACGGAAGGTCCTGGCTCGCCGCGTGGAACACCCACTCGACGTCGCCGATGGCCCGCTGCAGCGGGGAGAAGTCCTCGATCGTCGACGGATCGAACAGGAAGACCCCCGCCTCGCGGCGGAACACCTGGATCAGGTACGCCCGCTGCGAATAGCGGAATCCCGACGCTCTCTCGACGTCGACGGCGACCGGTCCGACCCCGGATGCCAGGGATTGCGACGCCGCGCCGAGACCGGCGGCATCCTCGATGACGGTGTACTCACTCACGCGGGGGCCTCCGGGCTCCGAGAACCGCAACGCCCTCCGATCCCGGTGGGAGACCGGCGAGCATGCAGACAAGCTCCGCCCACGCTTCGAGGTGAGGGCGGAAGGGACCGCGCGGCGACCATGACGCGCGAAGTTCGATCTGCGACCCCTCGCCCTGCGCCGCGAGCGCGCCGAAACCGGTCGACAGCGTCTTGGTCGCCGTCCCGGATTCGGAGTGACGCTCGGCACCGCGAGAATCGAGGGCATCGATCAGCCACGACCACGCGACCTCCGCCAAGAGAGGATCGATGCCGATCTCGGGCTCGAGGGGGGCCTGGGCGAAGCAGACGACGCGCCACGCGCCACCCCACGCCTCAGGCTCGTCGGGGTCGTGCAGAAGAATGAAACGCCCGGTGCCGAACGGCGAGTCCGTCGCGTGCGCGTCGGGACGCACATCGCCGGCGAGAGCGAGCGCCTGCGGCGCCAGACCCGACGGGGAGGGGATCTCGCGCACCACGAAGTCGTCGCGGAACGTCGTCGCGCGCAACTCGTCGGCCGCCCGGGCGAAGGGGGTCGCCGCCTCGGGTGAGCGGGGGTCTGTCACGGCCACAGACTAGAGTGAGGCCTCGATGAACGCTCCCAGGCGCGCCGCGAGGCGCCGTGCCCCGCACCCGGCGGCCGGACCGCTGCGGATCGCCCTCACGGCACTGACGGCCGCCCTGGGCCTCAGCGCCACCGCGCTCGGAGCCGTCTCGCTGCGGATGGCGCGCACCGTCGTGACTCCCGCGGGTCGCATCCCCGACATCGAGGTGGTGGGCCTGGACGTCGCCGCTCAGACGGTGACTCTCTCGCGCACGCCCGACACGGTCCTGCCTGGCCGGTACGGCCTGTTCACCACGGGCACCGCCGACTACCTGCGGCTCGGATCCGTCGTGAAAGAGGATGCCGCGACGGTCACCCGCAAGCTCCTCACCCACGTGCCCGCGGACGCGCAGCTCGCCCCCGCGGCCGCCTTCAGCGGCTGGTACTACGACAAGCCCGACGACTTGCAGATCCCGTACCGCAACGCCCTCATCGGCACCCCGGTCGGGCCCTGCCCGGCGTGGGAGTTCCCCGCCGCCACCGACACCGACGTGTGGGTCATCCAGGTGCACGGTCGCGGCACGACCCGCGCCGAGGCGCTGCGGGCAGTGCCGGTGTTCCACGACCTCGGCATCACGAGCCTCGTCGTGTCGTACCGCAACGATGGAGAGGCGCCGCGCAGTCGCACGGGCACGTACGCCCTCGGCGCCACCGAGTGGCGCGACGTCGATGCCGCCATCGGCTACGCCCGACGGCAGGGTGCGCGTCGCATCCTGCTGATGGGCTGGTCGATGGGCGGAGCGATCTGCCTCCAGACCGAGTTCTCATCGCCCCACCGCGACGTCCTGGTCGGGCTCGTCCTCGAGTCGCCGGTCGCCGACTGGCGCACCGTGCTGCGCTACCAGAGCCGGGAGCTGCGACTTCCCGCCCCCGTGCTCGGCTTCGCGCAGCAGATCCTGGGCTCCGAGTGGGGAGCCGTCCTCACCCGGAGCGGCTCCGCCATCCCTCTCGACCGGCTCGACGCCGTCGCGCGCGCGGACGAACTGCGGCATCCGGTGCTGATACTCCACAGCGACGACGACGGATTCGTGCCGAGCGACGCCTCGCATGCCCTCGCCGAGGCGCGCCCCGACCTCGTCACGATGGACACGTTCTCGGTCGCCCGGCACACGAAGCTGTGGAACTACGACCAAGACCGGTGGACGCGCGCGATCACGGAGTGGGTGCGGGCGCGAGGACTCGCCACCGGGGAGTGAGGCGGATGCCGCCTGTCAGGCGCCGCTCTTGGCGCGCACCTGGCGCTTCGCGCGCATGAGCATGCCCGTCATACCCGCGATGCGCAGAGGGCTCACCGCGCGGGTCAGGCCGATGCTCTGCGGGAAGTCGTCGGGGACGGCCAGGACCTCGTCGACCGAGAGGCCGGTGAGGCCCTGGGCCAGGATGCTGGCGAACCCCCGGGTCGTGGGAGCCTCCGCGGGCGCGGTGGCGTGCATCGCCACGAGTCCGGCCTCATCGACATCGACCACGATGTAGACCGGCGACTGGCACTCCGCGACACGCTCGCACATCTCGGGGTGATCGGCGTACTGCGCCGGCACAGCGGGCAGCTCCTGCGAAAACTCCAGCAGCAACTGCAGACGGTCGGGCTCGTCGAGCTCGAGGAACTCGTCGCGGATCTCGGCGAGGCGGGCGGGGAGAGTGGTCTCGGACATCACCGTCATCCTCCCACGCCCACCGGGTCCGGGCTCAGCGTCCGGGGACCTCGCCGGGTTCCGCACCCGAGACGATCGGCACGCGCACGGCGCTGCCCCACTCGGTCCACGACCCGTCGTAGTTGCGGACGTCCTCGAAGCCGAGCAGGTGCTTCAACACGAACCACGTGTGGCTGGAGCGCTCCCCGATACGGCAGTACGCCACGATCTTGTCGCCGTCCTGCAGTCCCGCGCCGTCGCGGTACACGGCATCCAGTTCTTCGCGCGACTTGAAACCGCCGTCCTCGGCCACGGCCTTGGCCCACGGGACGCTCTGCGCGCTCGGGATGTGACCGGCGCGCAGCGCCCCCTCGTCGGGGTAGGCCGGGGCCGTCGTCCGTTCGCCCGAGTACTCCTCGGGGGATCGGACGTCGATCAGCGGGTTGCCGAGGTGTGCGAGGACGTCGTCCTTGTACGCGCGGATGAGCGAATCGTCGCGCTCCACGACGGGGTAGTCGGTGGGCTCGACGACCGTCTTGTCGGTGGTCACCGGCCGCCCCTCCGCGATCCACTTGACGCGCCCGCCGTCGAGCAGACGCACGTCTTCGTGGCCGAACAGGGAGAAGACCCACAGCGCGTAGGCGGCCCACCAGTTGTTCTTGTCGCCGTAGATGACGACCGTGTCGTCGCGGGAGATGCCCTTGCGGCTGAGCAGCGCCGCAAATCCCTCGCCGTCGACGTAGTCGCGCACGACGGGGTCGTTCAGCTCGGTGTGCCAGTCGACCTTGACGGCGCCGGGGATGTGCCCGGTCTCGTACAGCAGGACGTCCTCGTCGGATTCCACGACCACGAGATTGCCGCCGTCGAGGACGCCGTCCTCGATCGCCGTGGCCAGCCATTCCGTGGACACCAGGCGGTCAGGGTGGGCGTAAGCGGCGAATTTCTCGTTCTGCTCAACGGGGTAGGTCATTGCGATGGCCTTTCACTTGAACGGTCAGGAGGCCGGGCGCCGAAAGCGTGCGCCGCGCCGGGCCTGTT
>NZ_CAKKMM010000186.1:0-7749 GCF_918698205.1 Microbacterium sp. Bi128
CCACCCCCGCCGGCCCCGACGGTCGCGCGGCACTGTCCTTCCAGGTCTCCGCGGGCACCGTCATCACCGACTGGGTGGCCGTGACCAACTACTCCGCGGCTCCCGCCACCTTCCGCGTCTACGCGGCGGATGCCAGAACCGACTACGACACGGCCGCGTTCACGCTCATCAACGCCGACGCCGCCTCCACCGACCTCGGCGCCTGGACCGCGGTAGCCGGGTCCAACGCCGTCTGCACCCCCGAGGACGTCGCCTGCATCGCCGCGATCGGCACCACCGTGACCCTCGACCCCGGCGCCCGCGCCGACGTGCCGGTGACGATCACGGTCCCCGCCGACGCGACCCCCGGAGACCACTCCGCCGGCATCGTCGCCTCTCTCGTCAGCACCGCATCGGCCCCCGGCGGAGCGGGCGTGTCCCTCGAACAGCGCGTCGGCACGCGCGTCTACGTGCGGGTCGGCGGTGCCCTCGCTCCCGCCCTGTCGATGCGCGGGCTCGTCGCCGGCTACACCGCGGCGAACCCGTTCTCGGGGACGGCGTCCCTCGACGTCGATCTGGCCAACACCGGCAACACGCGCGTCTCGGCGGCGCCGACCGCGACGCTCACCGGGCCGTTCGGCATTCCGCTGGCCACTGTCCCACTGTCCGGGGTCGACGACATCGTGCCCGGTGGCGTGGCGCACGTGTCCGCCGAGCTTCCCGACGTTCCCCCGCTCGTGCTGCTCTTCGCCGATGTGCGGATCTCCCCCACCGCGGCCACCGGCGCCCTCCCGGGTGACCCGCTGCCGGCGGTCGTCACCGGATCCGTCATCGCGTGGGCCGTGCCGTGGCTGGTGCTCCTCGCCCTCCTCGTGCTCGCCGCCCTGGTCGCCCTCGCCATCTGGTGGCGCCGGCGCGCACGCGCCCGCCTGGCCGACGACATCGCCGCCTACGCCGACATCGTGCGGGCCGAGGAGCGCGACGCGGCCGCGCGGGCCTCCACCGACGCCTTCGAGGGCACGAAATGACGACCTCCCTCCGGCCCGAACGAAAGCGACCCCGCCACATGCGTGCACCGCACCCCGCCCCGCGATTCTGGGCGGCCACCGCCCTGGCGGTCGGGCTCACCACCTCCGCCATCGCGGGAAGCGCCGTCGCGTGGGCCGCCGACTCGGACTCGAGCGACATCGTCGTCTCGGTGCCCTCGCCGACCCCCACCACCGTGCGGCCGTGGTCGCCGTCGCCGGCGCCGAGCGTGCCGGTCGCCGCGCCACCCGCGTCGGCACCGGGGAACGTGCCGCCCGCCGCGGTTCCGCCCACGAAGGCCTCGACCTCGACGGTCACCACGCCCGGCACGGGGGCGGCATCGGGCGCGGGTCAGCCCGCCGGACCGGCGACCGAACCCGCGATCTCGGCGACGCCCGCGACGACGGGCGAGAAGGCGGCGACCGATCGCGAGAACTACACCCTCGGCGACCAGGTGACGGTGAGCCTCGACGGCTTCCGCCCGGGTGAGAAGGTGCAGATCTTGCTCTACTCGCAGTCGCGGACGATCGGCAACGTCCCCGCCGATGAGGCGGGGCGCCTCTCCCACACCTTCACACTGCCCGACGACCTGCCCGTCGGGGCCCACACGCTGCAGCTCACCGGCTGGGAGTCCCAGCGCATCGGTCTCGCCCCGATCTTCGTGACGGCCGCCCCCTCCTCCGACCTCGCGGCCCAGGGCGTTCCGGTGTGGATGTGGTGGGTCGGCGGCGGGCTCGGCGCGCTGCTCCTCGTCGCGGGAGCCTGGTGGGCATTGCGTGCTCTGCGCGCTCCCGCGCCGGTCGAGGGAGCCGTCGCGTGACCGACACGACGGAGGCGTCGACGGATGCCGCGACGACCGAGGTCATCGCGCCCGCGCGTCCCGCGACCCGTCACGACGCCGAGGCTCCGTCGCGCGCATCACGCCGCCCCCTCCCGTCGCTGACGTCGCTGCGCCCGTCGCGCGCGGGACGGCCGCGTCCGCCCGGGCCCCGACGGCCCCGCCGACCGAAACTGCCGCTCCCGAACCCGCCGCAGCGCGCCCCGCGCGACGAGCGGTGGTGGATCGGTGTCGTCGTGCTCACGGCATCCCTCATCTTGCTCTCCTTCGTCGCGCACGCCGCCGTCTTCTCGGCGCTGCAGCACCACCGCGCCCAGACGATCGCCTACGACGGGCTTCGTACCGCGATGGCGAAGGGAACCGCACCAGTGAACCAGATCCAGGTCGCCCCCGGGCAGACCATCGAGACCGGGTCGATGAACCCCGTGGGGACGCCGGTCGGTCTGCTCGAGGCGCCCGCGATCGGATTGAGCGAGGTGATCCTCGAGGGCACGTCCGGAGACACCCTGCGCTCGGGCATCGGACACCGCCGTGACAGCGTCATGCCGGGACAGCCGGGGACGAGCGTCGTGCTCGGCCGCCAGACGACGTACGGAGGTCCGTTCTCGCAGCTGTACCGGCTGCAACCGGGCGACGACGTGCGCGTGACCACCGGCCAGGGACTCCACACCTACCGGGTGCTCGGTCTGCGTCGCGACGGCGAGGCCCCGCCGCCCGTCGAGGGCGCCACCGCCCGCCTCGAGCTGCAGACCGCGGACGGCTTGGCGCTCTTCCCCTCGGGCGTCCTGACCGTGGATGCCGAACTCGTGTCCGCCCCCGCGGAGCCCGGGGTGCGGGCGATGCTCTATCCCGCACTCCCCGACGACGAGAGGGCCATGGCCAGCGACAGCTCGGCGTGGTTCTCGACGTTCTTCCTGGCGACGCTGCTCGCCGCGGCCGCGGCCGGTTCCGTCTGGCTCTGGCACACCTGGGGCCGGCGCCCGGCCTGGGTCATCGCGGTCCCGCTCATCATCGCCCTCGGTGTCGCCACCGCCGACCTCGCCATGGGCGCCCTGCCCAATCTCCTATGACCGACCCGAACGAGGACCTTTCATGACCCCGCCTGACGATCAGCCGACCGCCGACGACATCACCGAGGTGCACGCGTCCCTCGCGGCGGCATCCCCCCGGGAGCGCCGCCCGCGCCGGTTCTTCGCCGCGTCCCCCTCGCACGCTCCGGCGGAGCTCGCCGAAGCGGATTCTGCGCAGCTCACCGCCGCGCGCGTTCCCCTGGCCGACGACACCGTCACCGAGGTCGTCACGGCCTCGGCGCGTGCGGCATCCGCTGCGCCCCTGCGCGTTCCCGCCGAGGAGACGGTGCGCGACGCCGCGGACGAGATCGCCGCCGCCCACGCCGAATCGCACCCGCCGCGGGAGCTGTCGACCCTCGACGCGCAGCGCGTCAGCGCCTGGTTCGGCACCCACAAGGTGCTCGAGCGCGTGTCACTGACCATGCCCGCCGGGCAAGTGACCGCCCTCATCGGCCCGTCCGGATGCGGCAAGTCCACGTTCCTGCGCATCCTCAACCGCATGCACGAACTCGTCCCCTCGGCCTCTCTCGCAGGGGAGGTGCTCCTCGACGGCGACGACATCTACGAACGCCAGAAGAAGCTGCAGGACGCCCGCAAAGACATCGGGATGGTGTTCCAGAAACCGAACCCGTTCCCGGCGATGTCGATCTACGACAACGTCGTCGCGGGACTCAAGCTCACCGGGCGACGCGCCTCGCGCGACGAGAAGGACGCGATCGTGGAGCGCTCGCTCACCTCGGCCGGCCTGTGGAAAGAGGTCAAGGATCGGCTGCGGGCCCCCGGCGGCGGGCTCTCGGGCGGTCAGCAGCAGCGTCTGTGCATCGCGCGGTCGCTCGCCGTCACCCCCAAGGTGCTGCTGATGGACGAGCCGTGTTCGGCGCTCGACCCCACCTCCACGCGCGTCATCGAAGAGACGATGAGCGAACTGCAGAAGGAAGTGACGATCGTCATCGTCACGCACAACATGCAGCAGGCGCAGCGTGTGTCCCAGCAGTGCGCCTTCTTCCTGGCATCCCAGGGTCAGCCGGGCCACATCGTCGAGCACGGCGACACCGAGGCGATGTTCAGCGAACCGCAGGATCCGCGCACGTACGACTACGTCAACGGGCGGTTCGGCTGAGCATGTCCGAGACGTCCGAGGGGCTCGTCGGCGGGCGGTACGCGCTCGGCGACCTCCTCGGCGTGGGCGGAACAGGCTCGGTGTTCGCCGCGGTCGATCGCGAGGCCGCGGACGCCCGCGTCGCGGTGAAGCTGCTGCACCCGCACCTGTGCGCCGACGAAGCGGCGCGCGCGGCCTTCCTGCGCGAAGCAGCGCGCGCGGCCGACCTCACCCACCCGAACATCGTGCGGATCCACGGCGCCGGGCTCCACGATGCCGCCGGCGTCACGATGCCGTGGATCGCACTCGACCTGCTCGACGGCCCCACGCTGCGGGAGCGGGTCGCCGCGGCGGGTCCGCTCCCTCCGGCCGAGGCGGCCGCCGTCGTCGACGGGGTCCTCGCCGGGCTGGCCGTCGCGCACGCCGCGGGCATCGTGCACCGGGATGTGACGCCGCAGAACGTCGTGCTACCGGCGGGCGATGCCGCGTCGCCCGCCGCCGCGCGGCTCATCGACTTCGGACTCTCGGATGCCACGGGTCGATCGACCCTCGGCGGCGACGTGCTGCTGGCCGGGCCCGTCGCCGACGGTGCCGGGGTGGTCGGCAACGCGGCGTTCATGTCGCCGGAGCAGGCCCGCGGGCTGCCGGTCCGCACCGTGAGCGACCTGTACCAGGCCGGCGCGGTGCTCTTCTTCGCTCTGACGGGTCACGCCCCGTTCCCCCGCGCGACGACCGAGCAGGTGCTGCGCGCGCATCTCGACGCCCCTCCCCCGGTGCCCTCCGCCCTGGTCGCGGCCGCGCGCCCGTTCGACCGCGTCGTGACGCGCGCCATGGCGAAAACGCCCGCGCACCGCTTCCGCGACGCCGAGGAGTTCCGCGCGGCGCTGCGGACGGCCGCCGCGTCGGTGCCGTCGGCGGCGAACGCCCCTGTGCACGACACGGCCGCTACCGAGGCCCCGGGCTTCACGAAGCTGCTCGAGGTCCCGGGCGACGACGAACCGCTGGCGTACCTCCGACCGAGCACCGCAGACACCGACCGGCGACCGTCGGCGAGCGCGGCCCCGCGCACGACCGGAGCCGTCGCGGCGATCGTGATCCTGGGGATCCTCGGATTCGGCGCGTGGGCCGCGATCGTGTCCACCGCCGAGCCCGGAGCGGCGGCCGCACCGGGGACGCCGTCGGCGACCGCGCCGACCGCGTCGGCGGCCGCTCCCTCAAGCGAGCCGGCACTCTCGCCGTCGCCGCTCCCCTCCCCCCAGCCGGCAACGACCGTGGAGCCGACGGTCGTCGTGCCCCCGCTCTCGGGCAGCCTGACCGTCGCCGACGCCGCCCTGCGCGCGGCGGGTCTGGTCTTGGGCGACGTGTCGCGCGTGGAGTCGGCCGACGAGGCCGACCGGGTGCTCGGCCAGCATCCTCCCGTCGGGGAGTCCGTGCCCCGCGGGTCTCGCGTGGATGTGACCGTGGCATCCGGGGCCAACGTCGTGCCCCAGGTGAGCGGGATGAGTGTCGCCGCCGCGTCGGCGGCCCTGCAGTCCGCCGGTTTCGCCGCGACCGCCGACGGGGCGCCTGCCACGGCGATCGTCGATCGGGTGCACCCGGCGGCGGGAACCGTGCTGCGGCGGGGCGTCACCGTGACGCTCACCGCCGCGCCGGAGTCCCCCTCGACGCCGACGCCCGGGCCCCCCACTCCGTCGCCGACCGAGAGTGGGCGACCATGACGCCCCGGCGTATTCCGCCGGAGTCGCGCGCGCCCCGGCAGCCGTCGAGCGACCCCGTCGAGGCCTCCGATCGGCGGGACGCGATCGAGGTCTTCTCCGTCGAGATCGACGCGGATCGCCACCGCGGCCGCTCGCTGGTGCGCGCGCGCACGCTCACCATGACTCCGATCGACGGCACGGCCCTCCCCGGGGTGCTGTACCGCCCCGACGGGTCGTTCTGGGGGGTGAACGGTGTCGATGGGAGGACCCTCGCGATTCGCACCGAGACCTTCATCAGCCCGGCCGTGGCCCGGGCGGATGCCGAGGAGCTCCTCGTGTGCGCGCGCGAGTTCCGGTACGTGCCGGTGCGCGACGCGACCGGCCGGTCATCGATATGGATCGTGCACGACGAACGCGTCGTCCTGGTGTCCGGGGGTGTGCAGCGCGACGGTCTACGCCCCCAGGAAGGCACGCTGCGCCGGGCGATCACGCGCGTCGCTCCCCGCATCGTTCCTCCCCGGTCGGTCCGTGCCGGCACCTCGGAGGATGTGACGACGACCGCGGCGAGCGAAACCTCGGGATGATGCGTCCGAGAACGGCTCTCGCGGTGGACCCCGGTGTTCACCGAAACCCTCTAGCGTGACGCTCATGACTTCCGCGGCATCCGCCCCTTCCACCGACGCCCGACGGCCCGTCCTCGCCTGGGCGCTGTGGGACTGGGGCTCGGCGGCGTTCAACGCCGTCGTCACGACGTTCGTGTTCAGCACGTACCTCTCGAGCACGCTGTTCGTCGACCCGGCCATCGTGGCTGCGGCCGGCGACAACGCGAACGACCCCGCGCTGGTGAGGGCTCTCGCCTCGAACGCCAGCCTCATCGGCACCGCGCTGATGATCGCCGGAATCCTCGTGGCGCTGCTGGCCCCGGTGATCGGCCAGCGCAGCGACGGCACGGGGCGCCGCAAGCTGTGGTTGGGCGTGAACACCGGCGTGATCGTGCTCGCGATGGCCGCGATGGTGTTCGTCGAGGGCACGCCGGCCTACCTGATACTCGGGGCGACGCTCCTGGCGGTCGGCAACGTCTTCTTCGAGTTCGCGAGCGTCAACTACTACGCGATGCTGTCGCAGGTCTCCACGCGCGAGAACATCGGCCGCGTCTCGGGCTTCGGCTGGGGCATGGGATACGTCGGCGGCATCGTGCTCCTGCTCCTGCTGCTCGTGCTGTTCATCCAGGGGTTCGGGAATCCGGATGCCGCGGGCCTTCTCGCCGTGTCGAAGGACGGCGGTCTGAACGTGCGGCTGGCCGTCCTGGCATCCGCTGTCTGGTTCGCGGTGTTCGCGATCCCCGTGCTCGTGCGGGTGCCCGAGATCCCGGCGCAGCGCCGCCAGGTGCGGGTCGGGTTCTTCCAGTCGTACGTCGTGCTGTGGGGCACGCTGCGCTCGCTCTGGCGCGACAGCCGCCCGGTGCTGATGTTCCTCATTGCCAGCGCGGTGTTCCGCGACGGGCTCACCGGCGTGTTCACGTTCGGGGCGATCATCGCCGCGCAGGTGTTCGGATTCTCCTCGACCGAGGTGCTGTACTTCGCCGTCGCCGCCAACGTCGTCGCCGGCATCAGCACGATGTTCGCCGGACGCCTCGACGACCGCTTCGGCCCGAAACGCGTGATCGTGGTGTCGCTGATCGGACTGATCGTGCTCGGCTCCGCGGTGCTGTTCATCGGCACGTCGCAGCCCGCGTTCTGGGTCGCGGGGCTCGGCCTCGGGCTGTTCGTCGGCCCCGTGCAGTCGGCGAGCCGCACCTATCTCTCCCGCGCGACGCCCGAGGGCCGCGAGGGCGAGATCTTCGGCCTCTACGCCACGACCGGCCGCGCGGTGTCGTTCCTCGCGCCGGGCTCGTTCGCGCTGTTCGTCGGGGTCACGGGCGACACGCGCCTCGGCATCCTGGGGATCGTGCTGATCCTCGCCGTGGGCCTGGCGCTGATGATCCGCGTGCCCAACCGCGGGGCCGTGATTCGCTGAGGCGGGGGCGGCGGGGCGCGAGGC
>NZ_CAKKMM010000187.1:0-7710 GCF_918698205.1 Microbacterium sp. Bi128
GCACCCCGCGACGGGAGGAGAATCTCGCGGCGGAGGACCGCCGGCATCCCTTCCGCCCTCCGCTCCCCGAATCTCCTCCGCCGCCCGCACCCGCTGCGCCCCGGACCGCGCCCGACGCACCCTCACCCGAGGCAACCGCGCCCGACCAACCGCCCCAAAACAACCGCCCCGCGAGCGGACCCGGCTCAATCGGCCAGGCGCCAGTCCTCGAAGCTGAAGCCGGGCGAGACGAGGCAGCTGACGACACACTCCGCGTCGTCGACGAGGCGCGGGGCCTGCCACACGCCCGCGGGGACCGTGGCTTGCAGCCGCTCCCCCGCCGCGAGGTCGGCGCCGAGCACGACGGCATCCGTGAGCTCGGGAGAGATCCCGTCGCCGCCGAACGACAGCTCGAGGCGGCCCGGACCGTGCCATAGCCACAGTTCGTCGCTCGTGACGACGTGCCAGGCGCTGTGCTCGCCCGGCGTCAGCAGGTAATGGATGCAGGTCGCCGCCGGCCGAACTCCCCCGGGCGTCTCGACCGCGTACGAGCCGGTCCACATGCGGCGGAACCAGCCGCCCTCGGCGTGCGGCTCGAGGTCGAGCAGGCGGGCGGTGGCGGGGCGGTCGTCAGTCACGGTGCACTCCGGTCTCTCGGGTGAAGGCGGCGGATGCGAAGCGCACCTCGCCGTCGATGAAGGTCGCCGCCGCGCGCCCGGCGCCGTCGACGACGAGGTGCTCGATCGTGTCGTCGACGTCAGCGGGAGCGATGTCGAAGAACGCGAGGTCGGCCACGGCGCCGACCGAGAGGTATCCCGTGCGGTCGGGCCCGGTGTCGAGCCCCATCGCATGCGCCCCGCCGAGCGTCGCCGCCCGCAGCAGCAGCGCGGCCAGGTCGCGGTTGGCGTACCCCTGGGCGCGTGCGAGGCGGTGCAACGCCGCCACGTCGGCGAGCAGGTCAAGCGACGGCGACGACGACAGCGAGTCGGTGCCCACGGCGATCGCATTGCCCTCGACGAGGTACGCGGCCACGGGCGGCTCGTCGAGACCGATCACCGCGTTCGAGCGCGGGCACAGGGCGACGGTGGTCCCTCGTTGCCGCAACACCGAACGGTCGCGCGCGGTCATGTAGACGCCGTGCGCGATGTGGCAGTCGGGTCCGAGCACCCCGAGCTCGTCGACGAACTCGGTCGCCCCGGTGCCGAAGCCTTCGTCGCGCAGCGCCTGGAAGCTCGCGGGCCGCCGCTCCCGCCACGGCAACGCCTCACCGTGCTCGCGCTCGAACGCTGCCTCGCCGAGGTGGATGTGCAGGCGGCTCCCCCGCTCGCGCACGATGTCGGGGATCTCGAGCAGCGGCTCCACGTCGAGAGAGTACGGCGCGTGCGGCGACAGGCCGGTCCCCGGCGGCGCCGGCAGCGAATCCAGCCGCGCCTCGACCTCGGCCCTCCCCCGCTCGGCCCACGCGGCGTTGGTCCAGCTCATCACCTCCCAGTAGGTGATGCCGTGCAGCCGCGCGTCGTGCAGAGCGGATGCCGCCTCGACGTCGGTGACGATGTCGGCCACGGCGGTCGTGCCGGCGGCGATCATCTGTGCGGCTCCCGCCCTGGCATCCGCCGCCCAGTCCAAGCCCGACTCGTAGACCGGCTCGAAAGCCTCGGCCCAATCCTCGAACCCGGCGTACGAGCCGCGCCCGACCTCGGCCATGCCGGTGTACTGCAGGTGGGAGTGGGCGTTGACGAGTCCGGGGGTGAGGATGCCAGGCCAGTGGACCTCGTCGAACTCCACGCCGCGCTGGCGCAGCTCGTGCCGCACCCACTCGCGCTCCCCCACGTGGCGGATGCGCCCACCGGCCACGGCGATCGCCCCGCCCACGATCGGAGGCGCGGTGATGGGGACGACGAGGGATGCCGAGTACAGCACGACCCGCGGGCGCTCGGGTGCGCGATCGACGGTCATGCCGATCAGCCTAGGGACGCGGTGTGACGGCCACGTGTCGCGAGACAAGGGGATCTTGCTGCGCGAGGGTACACAACGCAGGAAATCCGCGGGGCCCCGCTCGGGCACGCCGCGGGACTCCCCGGATCCGGCATGTCCGGCCACCGGATTTCCTTCGTTGTGGATCGCGCGACGTGAAGCGCCGCCGAACACGCAGAACGGCCCCGGTCCGCCGAAGCGGGACCGGGGCCGTGTCAGGCGCGAATTACTTCGCGGCAACCACCTGAAGGGTGATCACGGCGGTGACGTCGTCACGCAGGCGAACGGTCGCCTCGTGCTCGCCGACCGACTTGATCGAAGAGGTGATCTGGATCTTGCGCTTGTCGAGCTCGCCCAGGCCGGCAGCCTTGACGGCGTCAGCGACGTCGCCGGTCTTGACCGAACCGAACAGACGACCCTCGGCACCGGCCTTGACGGCCAGCTTGACGGTGGTCGACTCGAGCGAGTTCTTCAGCGCCACGGCATCTTCGTGAGCGTGGATCGCGCGGGCTTCGCGGGCGGCGCGAATCGACGCCACCTGCTTCTCGCCACCGCGGGACCAGGACACGGCGAAGCCCTGGGGGATGAGGTAGTTACGGGCGTACCCGTTCTTGACCTCGACAACGTCACCGGCGCTACCGAGCCCGGTGACCTCATTCGTGAGAATCAGCTTTGCCATCGGGTGCTCCTTAGCGGCCGGCGCCGGCGTAGGGCAGGAGAGCCATCTCGCGCGCGTTCTTGATGGCGCGGGCGATCAGGCGCTGCTCCTGCACGGAGACACCGGTGATACGACGGGCGCGGATCTTCCCGCGCTCCGAGATGAACTTGCGGAGGGTCGCGACGTCCTTGTAGTCGATGACGCCGACGCGGATCGCCTTCGCGGGGGCGGCGTTCTTCGCGCCCTTCCGCGGCTTGCGGCGGTCGCCAGTGGCCTTTCCAGCCATGCTTCCTTCTTTCGTGTGGGTTCGGATGCCGGGGCGGGCGAGCCGCCTGGCGGGTGGCATCCGGAATTTTCGGGGTCGTCACGCCGTGAGGCGCAGCGAGATCAGAACGGGGTGTCGTCTCCGTAGGAACCGGGAGTGCTCCACGCGTCGGCGCCGCCGCCGTTGTTCGACCCGGGGGTCGACCACGGCTCGTCGGCGCCCTGCTGGACCTGCTGACGCTGTCCGCCGCCGCCACCGGCGCCGCCCGAAGAGGCAGCGCGAGTGACCTGAGCGGTCGCGTAGCGGAGCGAGGGGCCGATCTCGTCGACCTCCAGCTCGATCGAGGTGCGGTTGTTGCCCTCGCGGTCCTGGTAGGAGCGCTGCTTCAGGCGACCGGTCGCGATGACACGGGAACCCTTCGTCAGCGAACCGGCGACATGCTCGGCGAACTCGCGCCACACCGAGGCGCGCAGGAACAGCGCCTCGCCGTCCTTCCACTCGTTCGCCTGACGGTCAAACGTGCGGGGAGTAGACGCGATCGTGAAGTTCGCCACCGGCAGGCCGTTCTGCGTGTACCGCAGCTCGGGGTCGGCCGTGAGGTTGCCCACGACGGTGATGACGGTTTCGCCGGCCATCGTCGTTACTTCGCAGCCTTCTCGGCGGACTCGACCTTGCGGGGAGCGGCAGCCTTGCGAGCGGCCTTCTCCTCGGAGCGCTTCGCCTCGGCGGCGACCTGAGCGATGGCCTCCTCGGCGCGGAGGACCTTGGTACGCATGATCTGCTCGTTCAGCTTCAGCTGACGGTCGAGCTCCTGCGTGGCCTCGCTCGTGGCGGTGAAGTCCACGACGGCGTAGATGCCTTCGTTCTTCTTCTTGATCTCGTAGGCCAGACGGCGGCGGCCCCAGACATCGACCTTCTCGATGGTTCCCCCATCGTTGGTGATGACCTTGAGGAACCCGTCGAGCTTCGGAGCGACCTGGCGCTCGTCGACCTCGGGGTCGAAGATGACCATGAGTTCGTACTGGTGCGTCACTAACCCACCTCCTTCGGACTAGAACGGCTGACGGGCATTTCCCGGCAGCAGGAGGGTGTGTTGCACGTCGTCTCGGGCTTACACGCGCATGGGCGTCGCCAGACAACCTTCGTAGTCTAACGGATGCCACTCCCCTGCGGGAATCGAGCGTTTCGGCCGTGGATCGCGCCGCTCGGTTCGCGTCTCGCCGGCGCTCGGTAGCGTGGGGGCATGAGCGGTACCGCCCTGGACACTTCAGCCCTCACGGGGCCGGTCGACCGCGCCGAGGTGCGCGCGTTCACGGCCCGACTGCGGCGCGAGGGGAAGCTCACGAGCATCGTCATCACGGTGGTCGGGTTCGTCGTCGTGGGTAGCATCCTGCTGCTCTCGGCGACGCTGCTCGCCGCAGTGGTGAGCTTCGGACTGCTCGCGGACGCCGACGGCCGGCCGAGCCCGATCGGCATCCTCTTCCTCCTGGTGTTCGTCGCCGCGGTGCTCGCCGTCGGATACGCACTGGCGACGCTGTTCCACGGGCGAGCCGAGCGCCGCTACCGGCTCGCGCGCTTCGCCGAAGCCAACGGCATGTCCTGGACCCCGACGGTCCCGAACCCCGGCCTGCCCGGCATGATCTTCAGCGAAGGACGCGACCGCGAGGCGACCGACGTCGTGCGCGGACCGCTCCCCCGCGGCGTCGAGATCGGCAACTACACGTACAAGACCGGATCGGGCAAGAACGAGCAGACGCACAAGTGGGCGTACGTCGAGATCCGGCTCGACACGCCGCTGCCCCACATCGTCCTGGATGCCGTGGGCAACAACGGCCTGTTCGGTGGGTCCAACCTCCCGGCGATGTTCAGCCGCGATCAGCGGTTGAGCCTCGAGGGCGACTTCGACCGGTACTTCGCGCTGTACTGCCCGAAGGGCTACGAGCGCGACGCCCTATACCTCTTCACCCCCGACGTCATGGCGCGGTTCGTCGACAACGCCGCCGCCCTCGACGTCGAGATCGTCGACGACCGCCTGTTCCTCTACGCCCGGCGCGAGCTCTCGACCCTCGACCCCGCCGTGTGGGAGTGGATCTTCGGCACGGTGGATGCCATCGACGACAAGCTCGCGCAGTGGGCGCGGTGGCGCGACGAGCGCCTCTCCGCCGGCGCCGCACCCGCCGCGTCGGGCGTTCCGCTCCTCACTCCCCCGCCCGCCGGCGTCGCCCGCGAGGGCCGGCGGCTGCGCCGCGGCTTCTCGTGGATCGGGGCGGTGATCGCGGTGCTCGCGATCGGGTGGTGGCTGTTCTCGGTCGTCGTGGACATCATCGTCGGCTGACCCGCCACCGACGTCTCGGAACTCAGGAGTCCGGGCGCACACTCCCGCCCGGGCCGGACTCGCCGCCGCAGTCAGTGCGCCGACCAGCCGCCGTCCATGACGTAGCTCGTTCCCGTGACCATCGCGGCATCCGGGCCCGCCAGCCACAGGGCGAGCGACGCGACCTCGGCCGGCTCGACGAGCCGTTTGATCGCGGCATCCTTCAGCAGCACCGTCTCGAGCACCTCGGAATCCGGGATGCCGTGCGCCCGCGCCTGATCCGCGAGCTGTTTCTCGACGAGCGGCGACCGCACGTACCCGGGGTCGATGCAGACGCTCGTGACGCCGTGCGGGCCGCCCTCGAGCGCCGTGGTCTTCGACAGGCCCTCGAGTCCGTGCTTGGCCGTGACGTACGCCGACTTATATGCCGATGCGCGTATACCGTGCACGCTCGACACGTTCAGCACGCGTCCGAAGCCGCGCTCGTACATCCCCGGCAGGGCCGCGCGGATCAGCAGGAACGGTGCCTCGAGCATGAGACGAAGCATGAACGAGAAGCGCTCCGGCGCGAAGTCCTCGATCGGGCTGACGTGCTGGATGCCGGCGTTGTTGACGAGGATGTCGACGTCGAGGCGGAGGTCGGCCAGGGCCGCCGTGTCCGACAGGTCGACCGCCCAGGAGCGGCCGCCGATCTCATCCGCGAGCGCCGCGGCACCCTCGGCGTTGAGATCGGCGACCGTCACGGTCGCGCCGGCCTCGGCGAACGCTCGCGCGATCGCGGCACCGATGCCGCTGGCACCGCCGGTGACGAGGGCGCGGCGTCCGCTGAGGTCGATGCTCATGGTCCCTACTTCCCCCGCGCGGCGTCGGCGGCGTCGATGGCGCGCAGCGAGATGCCGCGCGTCTCTTTCAGCGACAGTACGGCGATCGAGGTGAGCACGCAGGCGGCCACGATGTACAGCGCGATCGGCAGCCACGAGCCGAAGTCGCGCAGCCACTGCGTCGCGAGGATCGGCGCGAGCGAACCGGCGAGGATCGCAGTGACCTGGGCTCCGAGCGAAACGCCCGAGTAGCGCATGCGCGTCGGGAACAGCTCGGCCATCACGGCGGGCTGCGGCGCGTACATGCCGGCGTGGAACACCAGGCCGATGGAGACGGCGGCGACGATGACGACGGGGTTGAGCGTGTCGAACATCGGGAAGGCGAAGAACGCCCACGTCGCGCTGAGGATCGCGCCCGTCAGGTACACGGGCTTGCGGCCGATGCGGTCGGCGAGACGGCCGAGCGGGGGGATCACGGCGAAATGGATGACATGGGCGATGAGCAGCGCGAGGAGGAGCTGACTCGTGTCGTAGGCGTGCACCGTCTTGAGGTAGACGATCGAGAAGCTGACGACGATGTAGTAGACGATGTTCTCCGCGAAGCGCACGCCCATCGCCTGGACGACACCCTTGGGGTAGCGGCGCAGCACCTCGACGACGCCGAACGACGTGGCCTTCTCTTGCTCGACCTGCTTCTTGGCCTCAAGGAAGATCGGGGCCTCTTCGACATGCGTGCGGATGTAGAAGCCGACGAGCACGATCACGGCCGAGAGCCAGAACGCGATGCGCCAGCCCCAGTCGAGGAACGCCGCGGGCGAGAGCACGAACGAGGTGATCAGCAGCACGGTCGTGGCCAGGAGGTTTCCGACCGGGACGGCCGCCTGCGGCCAGCTCGACCAGAACGCGCGCGTGCGGTCCGGGCTCTGCTCCGCGACGAGCAGCACGGCGCCGCCCCACTCGCCACCGACGGCGAAGCCCTGGATGAAGCGCAGGGCCACGAGCATCGCGGGCGCCCAGTATCCGACGGAGGCGAAACCCGGGAGGCATCCCATCAAGAAGGTCGCCGCGCCGACGATGACGATCGTCGCCTGCAGCGTGGGCTTGCGGCCGAACCGGTCGCCGATCTGGCCGAACACGATGCCGCCGAGCGGGCGGGCGACGAACCCGACCGCGTAGGTGACGAACGCCGCGATGATGCCGTCATAGGGGGATCCCGTCGACGGGAAGAAGAACGTACCGAAGACCAGGCTCGCGGCGGTGGCGTAGAGGAAGAATTCGTACCACTCGACGACGGTTCCCACCATCGATGCGGCGACGATTTTCTTGAGCCCGGAACCCTTGGATGCGGGTGCTGCGGCGGTTGTTGCAGAGCGTTCGTTTACGCTCATCTGATTCTCCTTAGTGTCCACGGTGACACGCGCTGTGACGCACAGCACTGAAATGGCTTCATTGAGTATTACCGCACATCCACGGCGATTCAATGGCCAAACCAGCACCCGCTATGTGCAGAATTGCAGATATGAACGCCAATCCCGATGACCTGCTGGTCCTGCTCGCAGTCTCCCGTTCGGCGAAATTCACGACGGCGGCACAGACGCTCGGACTGAACCACACCACCGTTTCCCGCCGGATCGCGGCGCTGGAGAAGGCGCTGGGTGGCCGCGTGCTCTCCCGCGCCTCGGGAGGCTGGGAGCTCACC